>DATFZP010000335.1:0-2555 GCA_035314405.1 Solirubrobacteraceae bacterium
TCCTCGCGGTGCTCCGCGTCGGCGATCATGCGGCGCAGGCTCAGGTCCTTGTAGCCCAGCCACCCGGTGAAGAGCACCGCCGACAGCGCGATCGCGCTGGTGATCGTGTAGCTTATGAACCGGACGCCGACGACGCTGTCCTCGGGCAGCTCGACGATGAGCCGGCAGTCCACGTGCCAGTGGGGGGTGACGAAAAGGCGGTCTCCGGCGCTCTTCACGGCTTCTGTGCGGCGGGGCCGGGCGCGAGCTGCGCGACCAGCGACAGCGGCTGGATCCACGACGGCCCGAGCATCGCGTGGCCGGGGGCGTCGATCCCGACGGCGGGCAGCCACTTGGCGAAGTCGGGCGACAGGAACTCGAGGTCGACGGCGGCCGCGAGCGCCTCCTCGAGCCAGCCCAGGCGCTCGGGCAGGTGGGCGCAGAAGAGGGCGCCTATGCGCTGGCCGGTCTGCATCTCGAAATAGTCGACCGCCGGGCGAAGGTGGCGCGACAGCATCCTTATGAGCCGGCGCCCGTGGTGCCTCAGCTCGTCCGTCGGCTGCTCAAGAAGCTTCCTGGCCGACGCCGTGTCCGGCGCCGAGAGCTCCTTCATCGCGGCCTCCTCGATCGACAGGAGACCGTGGGGGAGGGGGGGCGGCGTGTGCACGCCGTCCTTTCCGATGAGGTAGAGGTGGGTCTGGTTCCGGGAAATCTCGCAGACGGCGATCAGGTGGCCGTAGCCGATCAGGCTCGCATAGCGCGTGAGCCCGCCGAGCAGGACGGGCGAGCCGAGCTCCAGGCGCCGGGGGCGAACCCCCCAGTCGCGCAGGAGCACCTGCGCCTGCCTCGTGGCCGTCCACGGGACTCCCATGAAGATCGCGGTCCGCGCGCTGGAGTCGCCCGAAAGGGGCATCCCGTCCACGGGATTGAGCGCGGCCACGTGCCAGGACTTGGCCGAGATGATCTTCGCGTGCTCGGCGACGATGTTGTAGAGGTATTCGCGGTCGTAGAGCCTGCGGACGTTGATCGAGTCCCGCTGGAAGATCCTCTCGGCCGGGTGGAACCCGCAGTAGGCCGTTATGAACTTCCCGGCTCGGTTGCCGAAGGTGAAGTCGAGCCAGCGGGCCACCGACCCGACGTCCGAGGCCGCGACCTCGGCGAAGGTGTCAACCGCGAGGGGGCGGACATCAAGGCGGCCCAAGCGGGCCAGCTGCACGCAGTGATCTGTCAGGTTGATCAGAACACTGTGGCGATCCCTGCGTTTGAACATGCGCAGTGAATTAGGCTAAAGCCGCCCTTGCCTGTCAACCGGCCTCGGGGGCCGCCCCGGCAGTCACTGCGCCGGCACCTCGACCAGCGTGCCCGGCACCACGGTGACGGGCGCGACAACCTGGCCAGGCGGCGACGCGCCGACGGGCTGGGGCGCCTCGACGCTGGTGAACGCCGCGTCGCCGACGAGCCCGCTCGGGGAGCGCAGGGACATGTCGTAGTGGATCGCGGGCGAGCCGCCGTCGTACGGGTTGAACGTGATCGAGTTCGCGACGAGCGAGCCGTAGATCGTCGCGTTGTTGCTGACGATGAGCGGCGCGTTGGGGAAGTAGACGACGCCGAAGAAAGGATTGGTTGTCCCGATCTCGATCGTCCTGGAGGTGGGCTTCGTTCCGACGATCGCCAGGCGCTCGGGAATCATCGTGCCGTTGACGATCCCGCCCCCGTCGAGGTTCATGTTGCCTTTCTCGAGGTGGATCTCGAGGGAGACGTTCGGGCCGCCGCCTCCCTGGGCGGGCGGCTTGGTGCTGGCGATCACGATCTGCGCGCTGTTGGTCACGCTTAGGTTGCCTGCGGTGATGTCGAGGATCACCGGGCCGTTTATCTGCAGCTGGGCGCCGCCCGAGAGATTCACGTCGCCGGTTGTGACGTAGATCACCGTGGGCACGGTGGCCCCGGGGGTGCCAAGCGACATGGACGTGGTGATTGAAGGGACCGACGCGCCGAACGTGGGGAGGTTCTCGGGGAGCGTCGGCTGGAAGATCTGCGAGGACGTGAGGACGCGGCTTGGATCGATATTGACCCCGTTGGGCGTGTTCGGGCCGACCACCTTGGCGGAGCTCGAGTAGGAAACCGAATTTGAACCCGTGCCTTCCGCAAATCCGTCGACGACCGCCGTGTTGAGAAGGACCGTTGGGTAAAGGGGCGGCGACGCCGCGGAAACGACGAACGCCGAGTAGCCGCCCGGCTGGTACGGGGCCTGGGTCGAGTCATAACTGTCCAGCAATCCGCCGTTCGTGAACGTCACCTTGCCCGCCGTTGCGGCCGCGGCATTCACGAAGCCCGACATCGGCTGGCACACGCACTGGAGCGTCCTCTTCACGGAGGTGCCGTCGGGAAGCGTCACGGTCCCCGAAGAGGTGATCTGGGCCCAGTTGGCCTTCGGGGAATTCTCCACCACCAAAACGCTGACCTGCCCAGTCGCGCCGTTCTCGAATTGGAACGTGGGCAGCGTCGCGTTCGCGGTAGCGATGGCCGCGTGGACATTCCACGGCGCCGACCAGTCCCAGTTGTTCTGCGAATAGAGC
>DATFZP010000336.1:0-3447 GCA_035314405.1 Solirubrobacteraceae bacterium
GCGGAGTCGATACCGCCCGAGACGCCGAGCAGGACCCGCTGGAAGCCGTTCTTCTCCACGTAGTCGCGCAGGCCGAGCTCGAGCGCCCCGTAGACCTCTGCGGCGGCCGGCGCCAGCGGCGTGGCCAGCGACGGTGGAGGCGGGGGGGCGGGGGGGTCGCCGGCGGGCAGCCCCGGCAGGATCTCGGCGCGCCCCTGCGCCCGCCGCGCGGCGGGACGGTTGCTCGGGTCGCGCAGCCGAGCGGCCGCAGCGGCCTCGAGGTCGACCTCGCACACGAGCAGCTGCTCCTCGAACTGGGCCGCCCGGGCGATCGTCCGGCCGGTGTGGTCGATCACGCAGGAGTGCCCGTCGAAGACGAGCTCGTCCTGACCTCCCACCAGCCCGCAGAAGGCGACGCAGGCGAGGTTCTCGCGGGCCCTCTGGGCGAACATCCGTTCCCGCTCGGTGCCCTTGCCCACGTGATAGGGGGAGGCGGAGATGTTCGTGATCAGCGTCGCACCCGCGAGCGCCTCCCCCCCGGCCGGGGGCCCCGGCTCCCACAGGTCCTCGCAGACCGTCACCCCGACACGATCGGCGCCGATGTCGATCACGGCCCCGGCGGGACCGGCCTGGAAGTAGCGCTGCTCGTCGAAGACGCCGTAGTTCGGCAGATGCACCTTCCTGTAGATCGCGTGAATCGAGCCCTCGGCGAGCACCGCCGCGGCGTTGAAGACGTCCTCGGCCCGCTCCGGGAAGCCGACGACCGCGACGATCCCGTGCGTGTCTGCGGCCACCTGCTCGAGCGCGCTCCTGGCGTCGGCGAGGAAATGCTCCTTCAGGAGCAGGTCCTCCGGAGGGTAGCCGGTGAGGGTCAGCTCGGGAAACAGCACGAGCTGCGCCCCCGCCTCGCGCGCCCCGGCGACGCCCTCACGCACGCGGCGGGCGTTGCCGGCGATGTCGCCCACGGTGGCGTTCAGCTGGCAGAGGGCCAGGCGCACGATTCACCTGCCTCCCCGTCGTTGCGGGCTCTACGTGCCGTCTTGGGGGAGATGGGGTCGCAGTGGGGTGTCAATTCCGTCAGGGAGCGCCGGTATTCTACTGACCGCATGTCGGCCGAGAACGTGGAGCTGGTCAAGTCGCTTCAGATGGGGCCCGACGTCGACGTGGCGAGCTTCTTGGAGGACGACGAGGCCGTAGCCCGCCTGCGGGACGCGATCGCGTGCTCCTTCGATCCGCTCGTTCAGTGCACGATGCGCTTTCCCGGGATCCCCCCGGTGACCTATCCGGGAGGGCTCGACGGCCTGCATGCAGCCTGGCGGGACTGGCTCAGGCAGTGGGAGAGCTACAGGGTCGAGGTCGAGGACGTGCTCGACTGCGGGGAGCAGGTGATCGTGGCGCTGCGCGTCCAGGGCCGGCGCACCCCTCGCTCACCGGAGACCACCCACAGGCGCGCCACCGTGTGGACCGTGCGCGAGGAACGTGTCGTGAGCGTCGACTTCAACGTCCCCTACGACGAGGCGATCGCCTCCGCGCAGGCCACGGCCTCCTAAGGGTCCGGGCGACCACGCGGTCACGCTCCGCGGCCGGGGGCGCGGCGGGATCGTCGGGCTCAGCCGGCGCTCGCGCGCTCGCCGGCGGAGCTTCGGCCGTTGGAGGAGCGCCCCTGCGAGGAGCGTGACCCGGCGCTTCGCGGCGCGGAGGCTTTCCGCGACGAGCGGGGTGGGCTCTTGCGCAGGCCGGCGGCTCGGGAGAGCCCGGCGATCGCCCACTTCAGAGCACGCTCGATCTCCTCGAGGTCCGGCAGGGCGTCGTAGTCCCCGAGCAGCCCGAAGCCGAGGTGCCCGTCATAGCTCATGACCGCGATACCGAGCGCCTGGCGCTGGGCGAGCGGGACCACGGGGTAGAGCACCTGCAGGCGTCGTCCGAGCAGATACAGGGGGAACTGCGGTCCCGGTACGTTGGTGACGACGAGGTTGAAGAACGACTGGCGGGCCTGCAGCCGGGCCGCCTGGCTGAGGACGGTGGGCGGGGCGAACCCGGCCAGGTTGGTCAGCGCCTGCGCCCCCACGGCCTGCCCGGAGCTCTTCAGGTCCGCCATCGAGGCGGAGATCGTGCGCAGGCACTCGGCGGGGTTCTCGATTCCGACCGGGAGGGGCGCCCACATCGCGGCGACCTGGTTGCCGAGGGCGCCGCGCTGAGCCTTCGTACGCACCGACACCGGCACCATCGCCTTCAACACGAGGCCGTCGGTGTGCTCCCCGCGGCCGCGCAGGAAGCGCCCCAGGGCGAGGGTCACCGCCGCGAGGACGACGTCGTTGAGGGTGCCGCCGAGCGAGTCCTTGATCGCCTTGAAGCGGTCGAGGTCGGCGTCGAGGAACGTGTACCTGCGGTGGGGCCCGATGTCGACGTTGAGCGGGCTCGGGGGCGCCGGGGCGTTGATCCCCGCGAGCGTCGTCGCGCCGATGCTGGCCAGGCTCTCCTTCACCTGGGAGACGGCCTTGCGGGGCGTCCGGAGGAGCGCGCGGGCGCCGCGGACCATCTCGGCGGGGACCGTCGAGCGCTCGAGCAGCGCCTCGCCGAGCAGCTTCGCCGAGCCCGGAAGTGGTTTGGCGCTCCAGGGGGTCGGCGGTGCGGCGGGCACGGCCGGTTCGCGCGCGCTGTCGAACAGGACCGTCGTGATGTCGACCCCGGAGATCCCGTCGACGAGGGCGTGGTGGGTCTTCGCGACCAGGGCGAAGCGACCGCCGGCCATCGTCTGCACGAGCCAGATCTCCCACAGGGGCTTGGAGCGGTCCAGACGCTGGGAGAAGATCCTCCCGGCGAGACGCTTGAGGTCCGCCTCGTCCGCTGGCCTCGGCAGGGCCGTGTGGCGGATGTGGTAGTAGGGGTTGAAGTGGGGGTCGTCGGTCCACACGGGACGGCCCTGGTCGAGCGGCACGAAGGCCAGCCGCTGCCGATAGCGGGGCACGAGGTGCAGGCGCGCCTCGACGTGGTCGATCAGCTCCTGCAGCTTGGGTGCCTCGCCCTCGAAGACCATCACCGAGGCGACGTGCATGTGGGCGGTGGAATGGTCCTCGAGGTGCAGAAACGTCGAGTCGAGGGCGGTCAGGCGATCGGGGTTTGCCATCCGGGCGATTCTCCCTGCTGGGGCAGCCCGCGTCAACGAGTCCGACCAAAAACATTTGCAGGGAGCGCTCGGGCCCCCTCGGAGGGCCTGGATTCGCCGTCCGACACACGCTACCCTCGGTCTCGATGGACGAGGAGCTGAGGATCGTGACCACGGTCGGCAACGAAGCCGAGGCGGAAATGGCCCGCGAGTGGCTTGCGGAGGCGGGCATCCGCTCGCTGGCACAGATGAGCAGCAAGGGCATCCGTCTCGGGGCCGCCGCCGAGCGCGACATCTACGTGGACGCGTCGGACTACGACAGGGCGCTCGAGGTGCTCAACGCCGAAGTGCCGAGCGAGGAG
>DATFZP010000337.1:0-2449 GCA_035314405.1 Solirubrobacteraceae bacterium
CCCTTGAGGTACAGGGTGCACTCCGCCACCTGGCAATCGGCAACCCGAGGGTTGGGCTCCTTGAAGATCTCGATCTCCAGGCGAGCCAGGTCTGAGACCTGTCGCGCGACCTTGGTGAGACGGCGCTCGGCGTGCGAGCGAAGCTCATCGGTGACCGGAACGTTTCGACCCTTGATGTCGATTTGCATCAGGCTCCCCTTCCTTCGGTCGTCGGCCTTGTCTGTGGCTTGCTGTCGATGCTACGCCTGCGTGAGGCGGATGTAAATGGCGCTGGACCGATGACCGTGGAAGCACCGGATGGGGCCTGCGGGACTCCCGCACCGAGCCATCCGTGAGCGCGGTCGGCGATCGGAGTGGGGTCCCGCGGAGGGACCGGCCTCGGCCGAATCGGCCCGCATCCGCCGGCGGAGGCCGGGAGTGGGACAATCAGGCAGATGAGTCCCAACCTGTCGTGGACGCTCAGCCCCGGCGTGCTGATCGGCTCGGCGCTCGTCTCCGGCGTATACCTGCGGCGCTGGTGGACGGTGCGCCGGGGCTCCCCGCCACGCCGCCTCGCGGCGGCCCCCGTGTGGCGGCTGTGCTGCTTCATGGGGGCGGTGCTGCTCACCCTGATCGCCCTCGTCTCCCCCGTCGACACGCTCGCCGACCAGCTCTTCTCCGCCCACATGGTCCAGCACATACTGCTCCTCGATCTGGTGCCGATCCTCGCGATCCTCGGCCTCACGAAGGTCATCCTGCGGCCGGTCACCAGGGTGATCCACGACACCGAGCGTCGGGCCGGGTTCCTCGCCCACCCGGCGTTCGCGGTCTTCCTCTACGTCGCGACGATCTGGGCCTGGCACATCCCGGCGGCCTACGACCTGGCCGTCACCCACCCCTCGGTGCACGTCCTCGAGCACGTGAGCTTCGTCGTCGCCGGGTCTCTGTACTGGTGGCACCTGCTCTCCCCGATCCGCTCCCGCCGGCGGCTGAGCGGATTGGGTCCCGTCGTATACATGGCCTCAACCAAGCTGCTCGTGGGGGCTCTCGGGATGGGCCTGGCGTTCGCCCCGGTGGCTCTCTACCCCTACTACGCCCACCACGCCCGTGTGTGGGGGATCTCCGCACTCAGCGACCAGGGGGCCGCCGGGCTGATCATGGCCGTTGAGCAGTCGATCGTGATGGGTATCGCCCTGGCGGTGCTCTTCATCGGGGCTCTGTCGGAGTCAGAGCGCGCTCAGCAGCGCCGGGAGCGCTACGAACTGGCCTAACGCCGGCGCCGCCACGGCGGCGGACACGGGACAGCGAGGGCCTGGCCGGCGCTAGCCGCTGCGGCGCAGCCCGCGGAGGATGCCCGCGTGACCGGCGATCGCTCCGATCAGGATCGAGCCGGCCGCGACCTCGGTGCCGGGGAAGACGATGCTCGATCGAATCTGGGCCTTCTCTCCGACGCTCACCCCGTCGCCGAGTACCACCGGCCCCATCAGTCGCACCTCGCCGCCGAGTTGGACGTCGTGGCCGATCCACACCGGCCCTTCGATGTCGGCGTCGGCCGGCGGCGGGGCGCCGTCGGCGACGGTCACCCCGGGGGAGACCTCCTCGCCCTCGACCTCGAGGTTGAGATCCCCCTCGAGGGCGTCGAAGGTTCCCTGCCTGAGCTCCGACAGCGATCCGATGTCATTCCAGTACTCTCTCACCTCGTGGATGTGGAAGGGGACGTCGTTCTCGAGCAGCACCGGGAAGACGTCCTGGGCCCAGTCGGCGAACGGACGGTCGGGAAAGTAGTCGAAGATCCGCGGGTCGAACACGTAGATCCCGCAGTTGCCCAGGTCCGACAGCGCCTCCTCCGGCTCGGGCTTCTCCTGGAAGCCGGTTATCCGCCCGTCGCGGTCGTGCAGGACGACCCCGTACTCCCGCGTCTCGGCCACCTGCTTGACGGCCAGCGTGGCGATGCCGCCGGTCTGGCGATGGCGGGCCGCCAGCGCGGTGAGGTCGATGTCCGTGAGGGCGTCGCCGGAGATCACCAGGAATGGCTCCTCTCCGAAGAAGCTCGCGCACGCCCGCACACCACCGGCGGTCCCGAGCAGCTCCTCCTCCATGTGGTAATGCAGCCGTTCCCCGAAGTGCTCGCGGATCGAGTCGGGGAAGTAATGGAGGTTGGCGATCACCTCGAGGAAGCCGTGCCTGCCCAGCAGGTCGACGATGTGCTCCATCACCGGGCGGTCGAGCACCGGGACCATCGGCTTGGTGATCTCGTAGGTCAGCGGACGCAGCCGCGTGCCGAGCCCCGCGGCGAGGACCATCGCCCTCATCGGGCTCAGTAGCGGTAGTGGTCGGGCTTGTACGGCCCCTGCACGGGTACGCCGATGTAGGCGGCCTGCTCGGCGGAGAGGCTCGTGAGCCTGACCCCGAGAGCATCGAGATGCAGCCTCGCAACCTTCTCGTCGAGGTGCTTCGGCAGGACGTAGAC
>DATFZP010000338.1:0-5708 GCA_035314405.1 Solirubrobacteraceae bacterium
CCCGGGATTCGCCTACGTGGGGGGCGGCGGGAGCCCGCGGCAGGGAGGCTGGAGCTTCAGGCTCCGTCCCCGCAGGCCCGTCTTCACGATGAGGGGCGTGGTGACGTTCCAGTGGCGACACGGAACGTCGGTCATCGCGACGGGCTACCGCACGACGACCGCCGGGCGGGAAAGCCTCGGCGGCGTCGCCGACCCGGCCCATTTCAGCGCAGCTACCTGCCTGGTGGGCTGAACAGCCTGGGGTCGTTGGTGATGATCCCGTCGACGCCCATCGCGGTGAGTCGGTGGATCATGCGGGCGTCGTCCACCGTCCACACGTAGAGCTCGCCGCCGGCTTCGGCCACGGCCCGCACGAGCGCGGGGGTGACCACCCGCCAGTGGGCCATGATCGCGTCGAAGCGGCCCTCCCGCAGGGCCGCACGGGCACGGCGGGGAAGGGTCGCCCGGTAGCCGGTGAGCATCGCCAGGGCCGGGATCGCGGTGAGCGCGTCCGTGGTGTAGTCGCGGCGCACCCTCGGCACCGACCAGCCGAGCCGCAGCGTCGGCTCCGCCGCCCGGAGCTTGTCGAGCCCGGTGGGAAACATCCCGCTGACCAGCGTCCGTGGCACGAGCCCGGAGGAGCGGAGGGCGTCGAGCACGCGCAGCTCGTAGCCGGGCAGCTTGACGTCCACGTCGAGCTCGATCCCCGCGAAACGCTCGCCGGCGAGATGCTCGAGCGCCTCCTCGAAGGGGAGCAGGGGGCGCAGGCCCATGTCCTCCCGATCGTGGGCCACGAGCAGCCGTCCTTCCCCGTGCGGGAGTTCGCTGAGCACGTCCAGCTCGATCATCTCGACTCCGTGCTCGAGCGCGGCGTCAAAGCTCGCGAGGGTGTTTCCCGGCTCGATGTGGGCTGCACCCTTGTGCCCCACCCTGCGCGGGCGCTTGAGCGTTGGCTCGGTCATAGCGCCCACGATGGCAGAGTCGACCCCCGGGCGGCGCGGGGAGACGGATCCGTGCCTGGATGTTCGGGCAATCCCCATCGCCAGACTTGACCACGGACCCCGCAAGCGGCTCGCGGGCCTCCGCGGGCCGGCCCTCAGGCGCTGAGGGTGAGCCGTCGGGGCCCCGTCTGGAAGCCGAGCTCGACGAGCGCAGGGGCGAGCCCAGAGGCGATCGCCGGAGCCCCGTCTATGCGCTCCAACGCCAGCTTCGGCACACGTCCGGCGCGGACAGCCTCGCCCAGCGCCGTCAGGGCCCGTCGGAGCAGTTCCCCCCGCTCACCGTCCCCGGCCCCGCCGTCGATCAGGGTCACGAGGCCCCTGCCCCCCCGCTCGACGTACAGCGCGGGCTCGTTCTCCACGATCACCACGTAGGCGCCCGCCACCCTCGCCGGACGGCGCTCCTGGCCATCCCGACGCGGCCACGGCAGCGCGGCTCCGAAGGGCTGGGCGGGATCGGCGGCGGCGATCACGAGCGCCCCACCGCGCCCGCCCCACAGCTCCGCCGCGGGTGCGGGGCCGCCGCCGGTGGGGCCGAGGGAGCGCAGCCGCTCGACTGCTCCGGGAAGGGCGAACTGGGCCCCGCCCATGCCCTCGATGAAGTAGCCGCGACGGCACGCGCCGAGCGTCTCGAGCTTCGAGAAGGTGTCATACAGGGAGGAGAACCCGCCCCTGATCCCCTCGGCGAGCACCTGCTCGCGGGTGACGATCCCGTAGCGCTCGAGCAGCAGCTCGGCGAGCACCCGCCTACGGGCCGCACGCTGATCGGCGGCCGCCGAGGCGCCCTCCGGGGGGGCTCCGAAGACGGGTGCGCTGAGCGACCAGCGTCCCTGGACCTGGGACTGGGCACCCGTGCGCCGCCGAGCCGCGAAGCGCGATCGGGCCGACAGACCGCGCCCACCGGCCCGCGCCTGAACACCTGCCCCCGCGATCTCCGCCGCGCCGGTCCTCGGCAGGCCCGGTCGGCCCGCGGCGGGATCGGAGCGGGCGAGGGAGAGTCGGGGAGCTCGCAGCGGGGAGAAGGCGTCGTTGGTCGCCTCCCCCGCCCACACGAGATCCCACAGCGCCCCTGCGAGCGCCTCCGCGGGGACGTCGAGCTCGGCGAGCAGGTCGGTGAAGAAGCACGGCCCGTCGGCGAGCCGCGATCGCAGCAGCTCGTGCTCGCGCCCGGCCGGGGGCGCGGAGGCTCGTGCCGATGGAACCGCCGGCGGGCCGATCGCGGGCGCGTCCTCGCGGAGATAGAGGGCGACCCGTCCGCTGCGCCCGACCGCACCGGCACCCACCCAGACGAGCTCCCCGCTCGCACACAGGGAGTCGAGCCACGTCTGGGAGTAGGCCCCCGTTCGCCGCGGCAGCACGTCCCGCTCCCAGATCTCCGCCGGCAGCGCCAATCCCTGCAGCGGCACGAGCACCTCCCGCAGCCGATCCACTCCCGCACCGGCCCCCGGATGGCGATCGATCCCCTGCCACGAGGGCAGGAAGGCGGCCAGGCGGCGTCGGTCGGTCGGCTCGATCTCCCGGCGAAGGGCGGCCAGGGAGGCGCGGCGCAAGCGCCTGAGAACGTCCACCTCGCACCAGTCGCGCTCGGTCCCCCCGGGGCGCAGCTCGCCCCGGACGAGCACCCCGTCGCGCTCGAGCTCGCGGAGCACCGCCCCGGCGTCAACGCCGTAGCGCGCCCTCAGCTGCTCGCCGCTGAACGGGCCGTGGGTGCGGGCGTAGCGGGCGACGATCCGCCCCAGCGCGTCCGGCACGGGGGCGGTGAACGCCTCGGGGAGCCCCCCGGGGGGCATCGCCGCGAACGCGTCCCGGTAGAGACCGGCCTCCTCGGCGGCCACCACCCGCTCCTCGCCGGCGAGCCGCAGGCGGATCACCCTGCGCTCGCGCTCGAGCCCGGCCAGCAGCCCGTCGGCATCGACCCCCGAGAAGACCCGCTCGGCGAGCTCCTCCTCCGTCAGGTCGCCGACCTGACGGAGCACGTCGTGGAGAGCGTCCCGACCGGTCGCCCGGGTGAGCTCGGAGCGGCGCTGGAGGTCGTCTTCGACGCGTTCCAGGGCACCGGCGTCGATCAGCTCCCGCAGCTCCTCCTGCCCGAGCAGCTCCCTCAGGAGGTCGCGGTCGAGCGACAGGGCCGCCGCTCGGCGCTCGGCGCTCGGCGTGTCGCCCTCGTACATGTACGTGGCGACGTAGTCGAACAGCAGGGAGGAGGCGAACGGAGAGGCACGCGGTGTCTCGACCTCCACGAGGGAGATCTCGCGCGTGTGCAGGCCGCGCAGCAGTCCTTGCAGGCCGGGGACGTCGAGCACGTCCCGCAGGCACTCCCTGTAGGTCTCGAGGACGATCGGGAAGTCGGCGTACCGGCGGGCCACCTCGAGCAGGCTCTGCGCCTTCAGCCGCTGCTGCCAGAGGGGCGTCCGCCGGCCGGGGTAGGCGCGCGGGATCAGCAACGCGCGGGAGGCGCTCTCGCGGAAGCGGGCGCCGAAGAGGGCGGAGCCCCCGAGCTCCGCCACGACCGCCGACTCGACCTCCTCGGGCTCGAGCATCACGAGGTCGGCCGCCGAGGGGAGCGCCTCCGCCTCCTCGGCGTCGAGGTCGGGGAGATGCAGGATGATGCCGTCGTCGGTCCAGATCGCGTCGCAGTCCAGACCGAAGCGCTCGCGTATACGGGCGGAGATGGCGAGGCCCCACGCCGCGTGCACGCGGCCACCGTGGGGGGACAGTACGCACACCCGCCAGTCGCCGATCTCGTCGCGGAAGCGCTCGACGACGACGGTGCGGTCGCTCGGCAGCACGCGGGTCGCCGCCTGCTGCTCGCGCAGGTAGGCGAGCAGGTTGCGTGCGGCCCGGGGGTCGAGATCGTAGTCGCGCTCGAGCGTGTCCCCGTCCTGCTCGACGGCCCACCGGGAGAACGCCCCGATCGCCTCCCCGAGCTCCCTCGGGCGCCCGACCGAGTCCCCCCGCCAGAACGGGACCGCGGCGGGCGCTCCCGGGGCGGGGGTGACGATCACGCGATCGCGGCCGATCTCCTCGATCCTCCAGCTCGAGGCCCCAAGCAGGAACGTCTGCCCGGGGCGGGCCTCATAGACCATTTCCTCGTCGAGCTCTCCCACGCGCCGTCCGTCCGGGAGGGTGACCGCGAACAGGCCGCGGTCGGGGATCGTCCCGGCGTTGGCGATGGCGAGCGCGCGGGAGCCCGTGCGGGCCCTGATGGTGCCGCCGAGGCGGTCCCAGACGATCCGAGCCCGCAGCTCCCCGAACTCCTGGGATGGGTAGCGGCCGTCGAGCATGTCGAGGACGTTCTCGAGCAGCTCCCTGGAGAGATCGCAGTAGGGGTAGGTGCGCGTGACGAGCCGGTGTAGCGCCTCCACCGGGACGCCCCCTGGGGCAGCCTCCGCCTCGGCGTCGCCCCCCTCCTCGCCCGCGCTCCCTCCCCGGCCCGGCGGCTGCTCGGCGGCCACGGCGATCGCGACGATCTGCTGTGCGAGGACGTCGAGCGCGTTGCGGGGGACGACCGTCGGCTCGATCAGCCCTTCGCGCATCCTGCGGGCGACGACGGCGCACTCGAGCAGGTCGCCGCGGAACTTCGGGAAGATCCGCCCGCGGCTGAGACGACCGACGCCGTGCCCGGAGCGGCCGATCCGCTGCAGGCCGCGGGCGACCGACTTCGGCGACTCGATCTGCAGCACGAGGTCGACGGCGCCCATGTCGATGCCCAGCTCGAGCGAGCTCGTGGCCACCAGACACGGCAGCTCCCCCCGCTTGAGCAGCTCCTCGACCTTCGTGCGCTCCTCCCGTGCGAGCGACCCGTGATGGGCGCGGGCGATCTCGCTACCAGCGAGGTCGTTCAGCCGGAGCGCCACCCGCTCGGCGGCGCGGCGATTGTTGACGAACACGATCGTCGAGCCGTGCTCCCTCACGAGCCTCAGCAGCTGCGGGTAGATCGCCGGCCAGATCGAGCCCCGTTCCTCGCCGGGGGACTCGGGGGCGCTCGGCTCGGTCATCGACTCGACCGGCACCTCGATCCGCAGGTCGAGCTCCTTGGCGGCCCCGACGTCGATGATCCTCACCGAGCGCCCAGGGCCGACGAGGAAGCGACCGATCTCCTCCAGGGGGAACTGGGTGGCGCTCAGCCCGATCCGCTGCATGTCCCCGCGGCCCGGGTCGCCGCATGCCCGCACGTGGGCCTCCAGCCGCTCCAGCGTGAGGGCCAGGTGGGATCCTCGCTTGGAGCCCGCCACCGCATGGACCTCGTCCACGATCACGGCCTCGACGGCGCCCAGCATCTCCCGCGCCCGGGAGGTGAGGATCAGGTACAGCGACTCGGGGGTCGTGACGAGGATCTCGGGGGGGTTGCGAGCCATCGCCGCCCGCTCCCGCTGGGGGGTGTCGCCGGTGCGGATCCCCACGCGGACGTCCTCCGCGCCGATGCCCCGAAGGGGCGCTCGGAGGTTGCGCTCGATGTCGTAGGCGAGCGCCTTCAGCGGGCTGACGTACACGACGCGGGTGACACCCTCGACCGACCCCGGGACGGACACGAGGCGGTCCAGAGCCCACAGGAAGGCGGCGAGCGTCTTCCCCGACCCGGTGGGAGCCGAGACGAGCACGTGCTCGCCGGCGGCGATCGCAGGCCACGCCTGGGCCTGGGCCGGGGTGGGAGAGGCGAAGGCCGCCTGAAACCAGGAGCGCACGCCGGGACTGAAGCTCGAGAGGGGCATCACCGCGAGGCTACCGCGC
>DATFZP010000339.1:0-5225 GCA_035314405.1 Solirubrobacteraceae bacterium
ATAGCCTTCATGATGGCACGCACGATCTCACAATCCTGCGGCTCACACTCCTCCCGGCAGATCGAGGCGGAGGTCGCCGCACCGCTCGCAGACAGCCGGCGGTATCACCCCGGCGCGCATCAGCGCGGCGAACGCTCGACACCCCAGACACAGACCAAACACCGACTCGAGGGTCGCGGCGATGATCAGCGCTCCGAGGGGTACGAAGGCGGCGGTCCTCAGACCGAGCCCCAACGCGAGCACGGCGGCGGACACCGAGAACGCGGCACCGATGCCCTGGGCGAAGCGCTTGGGCGGCCCGGGGACCGGCCGCTCGGCCACGTCCAGCGCCGGCGTGATGACGCGGGTGACCAGCAGACCGAGCGGGCTCAGGGTGGGACCCGTGAGCACCCGCGCGAGGAAGCCGTAGGCGATCACCGCCGTCAGCCACGGCTGATCGAGGATGATCGTCGCGAGACTGAGCAGCACCACCCCGCCGGCGACGAGACGGGCCGACACCTCGTTGACGGGGTTGGGAAATGAGAACAACTTGGACAGCATTGCTCCGATATTCCTCACGTTAGCACTGGACAATACCGGCGCCGGGAGCGTGGGCGTCCGGCACTGTCGCTGACGCGTGCGCCCGCCCGCCTGCGCCGGTCGCGCTCGCGCCGAAGCACCCGACGGAGGCCCGACGGCCGTCTTCTAAGCTGCCCGGGACGGTCCCCGTCCGTACAGCAGTCGAGGAAGAGGAGAGCTCCGATGGCCGTGACGAGCCCGATAGAGATAGATCACGAGCGCGTGCAGGAGCTGACCGACCGTGAGCTCGCCGCCCTGAACGCCCGCACCCAGCGGTCGGCGGCGACCTACGAGCGGGCGCGGCGAGCGCTGAGCGGGGGGGTCGCCTCCTCCTACCAGCTGCGCGACCCGTGGCCGATCTACCTGACCTCGGGGGAGGGGGCGACCGTCACCGACGTCGACGGGAACCGCTACTGGGACTTCCACAACGGCTTCGGCTCGATGGTCCAGGGCCATGCTCATCCGGCGATCGTCGAGGCGGTGAGGGAGCGGGTGACGCTCGGCACCCACTTCGCTGCGGTGACCGAAGACGCGATCGTCGTGGCGGAGGACCTCGCGGGGCGCTTCGGGCTCGAACGGTGGCGCTTCGTGAACTCCGGCTCGGAGGCGACGATGGACGCGATCCGCATCGCCCGGGGGCTCACCGGGCGGGATACGATCGTGAAGATCTTCGGCTCCTATCACGGCCACCACGACGCCGTGATGGTCTCGATCGGCGTCCCATACGAGGACATCGGCGACCGCGAGAACCTCGCCTCGCTGCCCTACGGCACCGGGATCCCGAAAGCGGTGAGCGACCTGACCATCGCAGTACCGTTCAACGACGCCGGGGCGATGGAGCGGAGGATCGAGCGGCTGATCGCCGAAGACCGGGCGCCGGCCTGCGTGATCATGGAGGCGGCGATGATGAACCTCGGGGTGGTGCTGCCCGTGCCGGGCTATCTCGAGCAGGTCCGCGAGATCACGTCCCGGCACGGGATCGTGCTGATCTTCGACGAGGTGAAGACCGGCCTCGCGATCGCCGCCGGCGGCGCCACCGAGCGCTTCGGCGTCGAGCCGGACATGGTCACGCTCGCCAAGACGCTCGGCGGAGGCCTGCCGTCGGGGGCGATCGGGGGTAGCGAGCGGGTGATGAGCGTCGTGGAGGACGGCAGTGTCTACCAGGTCGGCACCTACAACGGGAACCCCCTGTCGATGGCCGCCTCGCGGGCGAGCCTCGAGCGGGTTCTCACGCCGGCGGCCTATCGCCATCTCGACTCCCTCAACGACCGCATCCTCAGCGGCTGTGAAGCGGTGATCCAGCGCCATCAGCTGCCCGGCTATGCGGTCGGGATCGGCTCGAAGGGATGTGTCACCTTCTCGCCGACACCGATCGTCGACTACGAAACGTTCAAGGCCAGCCAGGACGCCGCGGTCACCGACCTGGCATGGCTGTGGAACATGAACCGGGGCATCTACATGACGCCCGGGCGGGAGGAGGAGTGGACGCTGTCGGTGGCCCACACCGACGAGGCGATCGACGCCTACGTCGCGGCGTTCGAGGAGATGGCGGCGGCGCTGACGGCGTAGGGCTCACGGCGTAGGGCTCACGGCGTAGGGCTCACGGCGCCGAGCTCACGGCGCCGAGGAGCGGCGCTCCTCAGGCGTTGCTCGCCGCGGCTGCGTCGGCGGGGCTCGACGGGGGGATCTCATCGGGCAGGTCGGCGACCGGCCACGCCTGCCATGGGAATCCCCCGCGGGCGTGGCGCAGCCTGTAGGAGGCGGCGCCCTCGGCGTTCATGGCATGCCAGGCGACGTGGGTGGTGAGGGTGAAGCGGGGGATCCAGAAGCGCTCCTCGATCTCCTCCAGCGGCTGCGGAGCAGCCGCCAAATCGACATCCGCGGCGATGTGGCCCTCACCGTCCTCGAGGGCGAGGCGGGCGAGGATCGTGCCGTCCCGGTCGCACACCTGAGACTCGCCGATCATCTCGGTCCGCCAGGGGATCCCCGGGCCGAGGGGCGTTTCTCCCTCGATCGGGCCGACGTGTGATGCGTGGGCCACGGGCACGCCGGTCAGGCGCGCCACCTGGCCGGGCAGCGCCCGTGCCTGCGCTCTCCAGATCGCGTGCTCCCGCTCGGCCCACAGGTGCAGGGGGCCGGGCCAGTTCAGCGGCATCGACGGCCAGCACATCCCGCCGAACACCGCCCGGACGCCGGCTGCGCGGACCCGTGCGGACGTCCGGAAGCGGGCCCACTCCCAGCCCGACATGAGTCCGACGGTGCATCCGAGCGTTCGACACTCGCTCACGCCGGGGTCATCGCCGCCGACGTAGTAGTTCTGCTCCCAGGCGGTGGGGATGTCCTTGTCGTGCAGGTGCGCCGCCCCGTCGGGCTCGGCGAGCACGTAGGTCCCGTAGGTGTTCGCCCCGCGGATCGCCACGAACCCGCCGCCGATCACGCATCCCAGCTCTCTGGAGAGGCGGGTGAGCAGCTGGAAGGGCCGCCCGTCGACCGGCAGCGGGGTCCCGAGGAGCACCTTCGCGAACACGTTGGGAGTGGTGCACGCCTCCGGGACGAGGATCACCTCGGGGGAGTGCTCGCGTTGGGCGTCGCGGATCAGGTCCTCGATGCGCTCGAGGTTGCCATCGACCTCTCCGAGCCGCAGGGCGGGCTGGACGACCGCGACGCGGGTCATGCTGCGAGCTCCCGATCGGCCTCGTCGGCGGCCGGCGCCCCGACGGCGATCGCCGTCGGCGGTGCGGGCCACGGTGCGTCCGGGTGCTCGGAGCCGGGGATCGTCCGCGTCGAGCGGAAGCGTCCCTCGCGCAGCTCGGTGACGATCGCGAGCTGGGTGCGCATTTCGGGCAGCAGCCGGCGCAGGGTTTCCAGCCGTGAGCGCTCTCCCCGCCACAGCGCCGCTCCGAGGGCTCGGGCGAGCCGTGGCAGCGGGGTGATCTGCTGTGGGGTGCGGGCGCGACCGAACAGGTCGCCGACGTCGGGGTCGGTGCTCCGTGAGGCGTCGCGGAGCACCTCACACAGGGTCGCCGACTGGCGCTCGACGCGGGTGTCGGTGTTGGCGAAGTGGTAGGCGGGCAGGCACTCCCGGTCGCGGGCCGCCTCCCACGTCCTCGTCGCGAGGTCGACGGCGTCTGGGTCATCGAGCGCCGGCAGGACGTGCTCGGCGAGCGTTCGTCCGGCGAACATCGCATCGCGCATCCCCTGCCCGGTGACGGGGTCCTTGAAGTGTCCAGCGTCCCCGACGAGTGCCCATCCGGGACCCGATGAGGCGCGGAAGAACGCGGGGGTCTCTCCGGTCGAGCGGAGCTTCGTTCCCGCGGACGCGCCGGCCACACGCCGGCGCAGGCCGGGGTGCTCGGCGAGCTTTCGCCGCCAGTAGCCCTCCGGATCGCTGCGTGCCTCACCCGCCTCGTCGCGATGGCCCATCAGCAGCACCAGGAGCCTCCCCGCGGGGGTGGTGGGGAATGCGAACGCGAACGAGTCCCCCTCCCGCCACTGGTAGTAGGTCTCCGCCTCGATCCCCCCGGGGAGCGGGTCATCGAGGTAGCGGAAGACCAGACCGCGGCCGTTGCGGGAGATGCGGTACGGCGTCCACGCGCCGACCAGGGCAGCGACGGTGGAGCGGCGGCCGTCGGCGCCGATCACGAGCGTCGCGGCGAGCTCGTGCGCATCCCCGTCGCGATCCCGGTAGCGGACGCCGGCGACCCTCCCGCCGCGCCAGCTCAGCGCCTGCACCGAGCAGTGCTCGCGCACGTCGGCGCCCTGCTCGCGGGCAGCCTGCACTAGCTCGACGTCCTGCAGGTCGCGGGGAACGCACACCCCGTAGTCGATCCCGTCCTCGGCCGGACGCAGCCGCTCGCGGCAGGGCACCCCCTCGGCCTCGACGTGAACCCAGCGGACCTTCGAGGGGTCGAGCGAGAGGATCCCCGGCAGGGCGCCCATCTTCGCGAGCTCGCTCGTGCCCGCCGGCATCAGGACGTGGGTGGAGAGCTGGTCGGAGGGGAACCCCATCCTGTCGAGCACCACCACGCTGCGCCCCGCCCGCGCCAGCGGCGCAGCGACGGCGCACCCGCCGAGACGGGCGCCCACCACGACCACGTCGACCTGCTCCATCTACCTCCTAACCCCCATCGGTGAGCGGCAGCACGAGGGTGGGCTCCTGGATGGCGACCTCGTCCTCGGCCGGCACCACGGCGGTTCCCACGGCGAAGAACTCGATCACGTGGGAGCCCCACCCGTGGCTGCGCTCGACGATCCGCGCACCGACGATGCCCCGCGCCTGGAGCTCCTCGGCCTCGTTCTGCATGCGCTCCTGTGCCAGCTCCCGGGCCTCGTACAGCGCCTGGGTGAAGTTGGGCATCTCCTGGTTGCGCCCGATCTGTTTCCAGGCCTGGCGCATGCTCTGGTGGGCGACGTGGTACACGCAGTTGCCCATCACCAGCCCCACCGGCCGATAGCCGGTGCGGAGCAGGATCGAGAAGTCCTGGCCGGAGAGGTCGCTCGTGAACGGGCGCCCGTTGGGGGCGCGGTGGAGCTTGCCCTCGCGATGCTTGACGGCCGTGCCGACGGCGACGAACTCAGCGAGGTCGGCACCCCACTCGTAGCGGCCGATCTCCAGTCGCACGCCGACGACGCCGTCGGCCCCGAGCTGGTCGGCCTCCTGCTCCATG
>DATFZP010000340.1:0-2569 GCA_035314405.1 Solirubrobacteraceae bacterium
GGCGGAGCTCGGGCCGGGACCGAACGAGTTCACCCTGTCGATCGACCCCGACCTGCCGCTGGTGAGCGTCGACGCGGTGCAGATGGAGCGCGCCTTCGTGAACGTGCTCGAGAACGCCCGCCGTCACTCCGGCGGACACCCGGTGTCGGTCAGGGCACGAGCGGTTCACAGCCTCGCCGGCGCCGGCCGGCGCCCCGCCGGCGATCTCGACGACGGGCCCCCGTCGCCGGCTGCTCGAGGAAGCGGCGACCGGGTGATCGTGCGGATCGTCGATCGCGGCCCCGGTATCCCACCGGCCCAGCTGGAGCGCGTGTTCGAGCCGTTCTACCGGGCGGGGAGCGCTGCCGGGGGCCACCGCGGGTCGGGCCTGGGCCTCGCGATCGCCCGCGGCTTCGCCGAAGCCAACGGCGCATCGCTGCGGGTCGAGTCGCTCCCGGGCCAGGGCGCCACGTTCGTGTTCGAGTTCCCCCTCGGCTACGCCGGCGCCGCCGCAGCCGAGCCGACTCCCTCCGACGCCGCCGCCTCCGGCGAGGGTCGTCCCCCCGTCGCCTCCACGAGCGGTCAGGCCTAGGCCGGATGGCGGGATCCGGGGAGGCGGACGCGGCGAAGGCGGACCGGGTGCTCGTCGTGGACGACGAGCCGCAGATCGTGAGGGCTCTGAAGGTCGTGCTGCGCGAGGCCGGCTTCGAGGCGGTGCCCGCCGAAAGCGGCACGGAGGCCCTCGATCTCGCGGCCGTTCGCCCTCCGGAGGCCGCGATCATCGATCTGGTGCTGCCCGACACCGACGGCGTCGAGGTGACCCGCAGCCTGCGCGAGTGGAGCGAGATGCCGATCCTCGTGCTGTCCGCCGTGGGGGAGGAGGAGCAGAAGGTGAGGGCGCTCGAGGCGGGGGCCGACGACTACATCACCAAGCCGTTCGGCGCCCGCGAGCTCGTCGCCCGCCTGCAGGCCGCCCTGCGGCGGTCCGGACGCGGCGAGGAGGAGCCTGCGATCGTCCTCGGAGACCTCGAGATCGATCTCGCAAAGCGGATCGTCCGCCGCGGGGACGAGGTCGTCCACCTGACCCCGATCGAGTTCGACCTGCTGCGCACGCTCGCGCGCCATCGCGGCCGGCTGATGACCCACCGCAAGCTGCTGGCGGAGGTGTGGGGTCCGGAGTACGTCGACGACATCCAGCCGCTGCGCACCCACATTGCGCGGCTGCGGGCGAAGATCGAACCGGACGACCTGGCCTCCCCGCGCTACATCGTCACCGATCCCGGGGTCGGCTACAGGTTCTCGTGAGCGATCCCGTCGCCGGTCGTCGCACTCGGCCGGGCGGCCGTCACGAAATCGTTATCGGCCGTTACGAAATCGTTATGCCTCCAAAGCATTTCGCTATGCGTTCGTAACGGGCGGCCGCCCATAGTGGTGGTCAATGGACGCGCTCGCCATAGTTCTGGGAATCGCGATGTTCGCGATCCTGCTGGCCGTGATCGAGGGGATCGACCGGGTATGAGCATCGCTCCCCCACTCGGCGCGTTCATCGCGCACATGAGCGGGGCCGACTTCTTTGGCCTCGTCGTCTCGGTGCTGGTGATCGCCTACCTCTTCTACGCACTGATCCGCGGAGAGAAGCTCTAGCGCGATGACGTTCGCCGGCTGGCTGACGATCATCCTGTTCGCGGTCATCCTGACCGCGCTCGCGATGCCCCTCGGGCGCTACATGGCGGCCGTCTATACGGGCCAGCACGTGTGGCTCGACGTGATCATGGGCGGGCCCGAGCGGCTGCTGTACAAAGTCCTGCGGGTCGACCACGAGCGCGAGCAGGACTGGAAGCAGTACGCAAAAAGCCTGATCATCTTCTCCCTCGCGGGGTGGCTGCTGCTGTACGTGATCCTCCGCACCCAAGACGCGTTCTGGGTGCCCCACGCGCTGAACCCGCTCGGCTACCACTCGGCTCCGTGGAACGTTTCGTTCAACACCGCCTCGTCGTTCATGACGAACACCAACTGGCAGTACTACAGCGGTGAGACGACGATGAGCTACTTCACCCAGATGCTGGGACTGACCGTCCAGAACTGGCTGTCGGCGGGTGTGGGGATCGTCGTGGCGGTGGCCCTGGTGCGCGGGATCATCGGGCGCACCGGCAAGAGCCTCGGCAACTTCTGGCAGGACATCATCCGCACGATCCTCTATGTGCTCGCGCCGCTCTCGGTCTTCGGCGCGATCGTGCTCGTATCGCAGGGGGTGATCGCGAACCTCTCCACATACCTGACCGCTCACACGATCACGGGCCTCACCCAGTCGATCGCGATGGGACCCGTGGCCTCGCAGGAGGTCATCAAGGAGTTGGGCACGAACGGAGGCGGATTCTTCAACACGAACTCCGCCCACCCGTTTGAGAACCCCACTGCCTTCAGCAACCTCTTCGAGATGCTGCTCGTGCTGATCATCCCGGCTGCGCTCGTGTTCATGTACGGCCGCATGACCGGCAACCGCCGCCAGGGCTACGCGATCTACGGGACGATGATGGTGATGTTCCTGGGCGCGGTGACGGTCGCCTACATCGCCGAGGCCCACGGCTCG
>DATFZP010000341.1:0-2465 GCA_035314405.1 Solirubrobacteraceae bacterium
GCTCCTCGCCCCGCAGCCGCTGCAGCTCGGCGACGGCGGCGCGGACTCCGGGCCGGCCGGCTCCCGCGCCGGCCGGCGCCTGGGGCTGCTCCCCCGCGGGGGCGGTCTCGGCCTCCTCGATCAGGGGGCACACCACGTAGGCCTGGCGCCCTGCGTCGAGCTCGGCTCGCAGCCGCTCGTAGGCCCGCTCACGGGCCGAGTCCCCCGCTACCAGCTTCGTCTCGACCGGCCGGCGACCGAGCGGCAGCTCGCGCAGGGCGCTTGTGTCGAGGTCTCCGTAGCGCGCGAGAGCGAGCGTGCGGGGAATCGGCGTGGCGGTCATGTGCAGGATGTGCGGCGAGCCCGTGCCCGCGTTCTGGAGCGCCTCTCTCTGGTGGACGCCGAAGCGATGCTGCTCGTCGATCACCGCGACCGCCAGCGAAGCGAAGCGCACATCCGGCTCGATCAGCGCGTGCGTACCCACGATCAGCGACAGCTCGCCGCTGCCGAGCTTGCCGACGATGTCCCTCCGTCGCACTGCCGGGGTGGAGCCCGTGAGCAGTGCGACGGCCAGAGGCTCGGCGCCCAGGAGCCGCTGGAGCGTGGCGAAATGCTGTTCGGCGAGGGTCTCCGTGGGGGCCATCAGAGCGGCCTGGTGACCGTGCTCCACCGCCCGCAGCATCGCGTACAGGGCCACCACCGTCTTGCCGCTCCCGACCTCCCCCATCAACAGCCGCTGCATCGGACGCCGCCGGGCCAACTCGCCGGCGATCGTCTCGATCGCGCGGAGCTGGTCGGCGGTGGGGGTGAACGGGAGGGCTCCGCGAAGCCACCGCTCGCTCAGCTTCGGCTCTCCGTCGAGCGGTGCGGCGCCTGCCAGCGTTCTCCGCGCAGCCCGCCTGCGCAGGAACACCAGCTGGGCGACGAGCAGCTCCTCGTAGGCCAGCCGGCGGCGGCCGAGCTCGAGGTCCTCGGCGTCGCGCGGGAAGTGCATGGCGGCAAGGGCGCTCGCCCGGTCGGGCAGCCCTTCGCTCACCCTCGTGGCGGCGGGAAGCGTCTCGGGGACGTCGCCCAGCGCCGGCCTGGCAGCGCGAACGAGGGTGAGGATCTGGGTCGAGGTGACGCCCTCGGCCGCCGGGTAGTGCGCGACGGCGTCGCTCTCGTCGGCAGCCGTGGCGGCCCCGCCCCCGCCGTCGCCGGCGGCGCCGGCGGCGACGGCGTGATGGGACACGCGAAAGCCCCCACGCCCATCGGCCGTTCCGTGAAGGAGCAGACGGGTGCCCGGCGGGTAGCGCTCGAGGAGCCAGGGCTGGTTGAAGAACGTGGCCCGCATCGTGGCGGTGGAATCGAAGACGCTCGCCTCGACCAGCGGGCGCATTCCCCGACGGCGGACGGCCCGCTTGGTGATCGAGCGAACCTGCACGGACACGGTCGCCGGCTGGGCGACCCTCAGCGCGGCGACCGTCCGTGCCTGGCGGCTGTCGGTCGGGAGGTGCTCGAGCAGCTCGCCCACGGTTCTCACCCCCAGCGCCTCCATCCCGGCGGCGATCCTCTTGCTCGCCGGCTTCAGCGGGGCCTGCAGCCGCGAGGGACGCGGCCAGCACACGGGCGCCTGCAGCAGCTCGCGGCGGCTGAGGCTGCGTGTCGAGGCAAAGGCGCTCGCCGCCCGGCGCACGGGCGGCGAGCGGACTCCGAGGGCGGGCTCCGGCGTATCGCGCTTGGTCGCCGCCATGCTCTCTGGATCATGATCTGTAGGGCGGTCGTAAGCCCGCCCGGCAGAGCCCCCGGCGCGCCCGCCTACTCGACCGCCAGCAGCCACCAGTAGGCCGACTGACCACCGTGGCGCAGCTCGAGCTCCACCTCGCCGGCGTCGAGAGCGCCCTCGATCGCGGCGAGCGACACCGGCGCGGCCTCGCCCTCGAGGATGCTGAGCAGCTCCGGCACCTCGCCGTCTTCGACGGGCCGCAGGAGATAGCTCGCGACGGCCCGCACCGTCTGGAGCGGGTCGCCCCACGCCAGCACCTCGTCCTCCACGAAGCCGACCGCCTGCCCTTTCGTGAACCGTCCGAGCGAGTCGTCGCGCGCCGCCGGGGCGACCCCGCCGGTGCGCACGCGGGCGAGGGTGTCGCTGAGCGCCTGGGAGTTCTCCTCGACGGTCCGCTCGGGAGCGAGCGCCACGGCAGCGGCGAGGCCGGCCTGCTGGCAGGTGGTGGGGGCCACGAGCACCTGCTTGTCGGACAGCCTCGCGGCGTGCTCGGCGGCCATGATCACGTTGGCGCTGTTGGTCAGCAGCACCACCTCCTCGGAGGGCATCTCGTGGATGCCGGCGAGCAGGTCGTAGGTCGAGGGGTTGAGCGTGGGGCCGCCGTCGATGGTGTGCACGCCGAGCTCGCGGTACATCTCGGCCAGCCCGTCGCCGCTGACGACCGCCACGGCCCCGCAGCGCACGCGCCCGGCGGCCGGGGCGAGCGTGCCGGGCGGGCATC
>DATFZP010000342.1:0-4315 GCA_035314405.1 Solirubrobacteraceae bacterium
GGCGGGCTCTGGATCCCGGTCACCGGTATCTGTGACTGCACCTGGTAGCCGGTGATGGGCCCGTTGCAGAAGAACTTGTACTTGACCTGCTGTTCTTCGCTGCCAGCTTCCGGACTGCCACCGGAGATCTTCCCGGCGCACGTGTAGTTGTTGGGGTTCGATTCTTCCGCCCGGCTGATCGCCGGAGCGGCGAGCATCAGGGCGAGGGAGCCCACCAGTGCGGCGAGCCACCAGGTGGCCTTGCGGTGGGTTGGTTGGATTGGGTGCAACGGGGTCTCCGTTCCTTGGGTTGATTGGTCGCTCAGCGGTGCAGAAGCGCTTCCACGCTCTGCCTGGGTGAAGTCGGGTCAAACGCGCTCGCAGGCCGTGCCCCGGCCTTGGCGAAGGGCGAGATCAGCAGCACGCCGGAGGGCGGCGTCGAGGTCAGAGTGGCGCTCGACGAGCCCGCGGTCAGGCCCGCCGATGATCCGGCGATCACGGTCCCGAAGACGATCACGATCAGCCCGTGTTCGCGGTAGGCGCTCGTCGTGGTGATAGTGGCGAGCGTCTGCTGCAGGAACCCGTCGGCCGCCGTCAGCGCGCCCGCGGAGCCCGCCACCGCGCACGACCCGCCGGCGGCCCCTTCCGGGCAGGGGGGCTCGATGATGGTGTCCACGCGCTGGGGCGCCGTTCCCGCCAGCAGTGCCGTCTCGGTGGCGAACGCCCCGCCGGCGAGCCCCGACCAGCTGCTCAGCAGGGTGCCCGAGGGGATCGCGTGACCGTCGATGTAGGGGTCGGTGGACGGCTGGGCGATCGCCCCCGAGAAGGTTCCCCCCGACAGCTGCACCAGCCAGACGTTCGTCGCGGCCGGGATCGTGGAGGAGCGCCCGCCGGAGCCCGAGGAGCCGCTCGAGGATTCTTCGCCGCTCGCTTCGCCGCTCGCTTCGGTACTCGCCGCGGCGGCGGTCTGACCCGCCGCTCCCTGCGCGAGGCCCGCCCGCCTGTGGCGCCGCCGGCGGGGGGTCGAGGCGGAGCCGGCCGCTGCCGAGGCGGATCCCGGCGCCTGACCGGACCCGCTGCTCTGGTGCCCCGAGCTCGCCGAGATCAGCGACGGCAGCAGCGCGGGCAGTCCCGCGAACGAGGCACTGGGCGCGGGTCCGATCGCGGCGCCCACGGCGACGCCGATCGCGAGCATCCCCGCGGCGAGGATCGCCGTCATGCGCCCGGATGGGAGGCGGGGCGGGGCGGGCATCGCCTGCAGGCCGTCGCGCGCGTCGGCGCCTGCGCCGGCCGCCGGATCGGCCGCGTCGCTCACGCCGCGGGAGCGCTCCGGGCCCTCCGGGTCGGTGTCCTTGCTGTCGGTGTCGTCTGGCGTCTGTGGCATTTCACGTGGGCTCGGGTGCGACCGCATCGAACGCGGCCCCCCCGGTGTTTGAGACGGCTGCCGTGCATTCCGCACAGCAAACACAATACCCCTCTAATCGATGCGGATTATGATATTTTGCAATCCGCAGCTTGTCAACAACCTTCAACTCACCGAAACGGAGCAACATCCAAATGAATGGATTCCGCCGTCTCTCCGCCGCCCTGTGTGTGGCAGGCGCAATCGGGGTAGCGGCGCCAGCTGCCGCCAACGCGACAAGCGTCGTAACGATCAGCGGAGCGACCGCTTCCTATCCGCTCGTCTCGCTGCTTGCAGAGAAGTACGTCAAGACCCACCCCCACAAGATCAAGTTCAAGATCGCCCAGGGTGGATCACAGATCGGGATCAACGACGTCGCCGCCGGCCGGGTGACGATCGCCAACGTGTCCCGCGACCCGCTGGCCACCGATCCGGGCGGCCTCGTCTTCTACCCGATCGCCAAGTACGCGATCTGCGTCGTGACGAACCCGTCCAACCCCCTCTCCAACCTCACCACGAGCCAGCTCATAGCGATCTTCACCGGCAAAATCCGGACCTGGGCACAGGTGCCCGGGGCGAGCGCCAGTGGGACGATCGACCTCATCAGCCGCACCTCGGTCGCGGGCGTGCTGAGCAGCTTCCAGACGCTGCTGCTGGAAGGCAAGAAGGTCTCCAGCATCGCGTCCGAACAGTCCTCCGAGGGACTGCTCAAGCAGGCCGTGGAGAACGACAAGAACGCGATCGGGTTCCTGTCGAACTACCAGACCTCGCTCGGGGGAGTGAACCCGGTCGCCTACAACGGCGTCGCCTGCAACCAGGAAAACGCGATCTCCGGAAGCTACGCCGGCGTCGCCCGCTTCTATGAGGTGACCAAAGGCAAAGCGAGCGGCGCTGCCGCAGCGTTCATCAGCTGGATCGAACACTCCGCTGCGGCTCGCAAGATCATCTCGAGCCAGTGGATCCCGGTCTGAGGTGCTGGAGCGCCTGCGCAGGCCCTGGCCTGACCACCGCGCCGAGCGTACGCTCGGCGCGGTGTCGTTGTTGGTCGGGGTCATCGTCGTGGCGATGGTGGTGTTCGTCGCCGTCCGCGCGTGGCCGACGTTCGAGTACAACGGACTGAGGTGGATCGGCGGCGGCGGCCATCTGAACGCGCAGATCGCCGCGATGCAGGCGACGAGCGTGAACCCGCCCCCGGCGGCGTTTCACCTGCGCGCGTGGCCGCTGGTCTACGGGACCATCATCACGACGACAGCGGCGGTGCTGCTCGGGCTCGCCGTGTCGCTGCTGTCGTCGGTCTTCATCGTCGAGCTCGCCCCCGCGCGCGTGCGCAAGATCGCGATTCCCGTGATCCGGCTGCTCGCGTCGGTGCCCTCGGTGATCTACGGACTGATCGGCGTGCTCGTGCTCGTGCCGTTCGTCGGCAACCACCTGATCACCGCCAGCGAGAAGGCCTCCGTGCAGAACGTGGTCGAGCTGACAGGCGCCGGGCTCGGGGTCACGGTGGTGATCCTCACGGTGATGATCACCCCGATCATGATCGCCCTGATCTGCGACGCGCTGGCCACCGCGCCGGTGGCCTGGCGCGAGGGCGCGGTCGCCCTCGGCCTGAACCCGCTGCGGGCCGTGCTCGCGGTGACGCTGCGGGCGATCCGACCGGCGATCGTGGCCGCAGCCGTCCTCGCCAGCGCCCGCGCGCTGGGTGAGGCGGTGATGATCCAGATGGTCTCCGGGGGTCGATCGTTCGTGCCGAAGCCGGTCGACGGGGTGATCTTCCTGTTCGAGCCGCTCAGAACGCTGGCCTCCTCGATCATCGACTACCACGAAGGAATCGGCGCCCCGGCCCTGCGCTCGACGCTGTACGCGTTCGCGTTGCTGCTCCTGTTCTCCGCGTTCGTCTTCTCGGTCGCCGGCTACCTGGTAAAGCTTCCGCTGCGCAAGTACCAGACGCGGGGATGAGCACCCGCGGCCCCAGCCTGCTGCGACCGGCGCCCGCCCCCGCGGGGCCAGGCCCCGTGCCGAGCGGGCGGGGACGGCGCTCCTCGCCGTGGACCTGGCGCTGGGGGGATCGGATCATCCTCGTGCTCGCCTGGGGCGCCGGGATCGGGCTGTGCCTGGTGGCGGGGGCGATCGTCCTCTACATGGGCTTTCGGGGTCTGGAGTACCTGCGTCCGGGGCTGCTCTTCAGCCGCCCGCTCGTGAGCACCAGCCAGGCCCAGTCGGGAGGGTTCCTGGACCCGATTCTCGGCACGCTGATCCTGACGGTGATCGGGATCACGCTGTCGCTTCCGCTCGCCGTCGCCAGTGCCGTGTGGATCGCGGAGTACGGACGGCCGAGCTGGCTGGCACGGGTCGTGGAGTCGAGCATCGAGGTCGTCGCCGGGACGCCCGACATCGTGATCGCCCTGTTCGGCCTGTCGATCTTCCAGCTGGGGGTGTTCGCTCCCCTGTCCTTCCGGGCGGAAGGCGGGGGCGTGTACGGGCGCTCCTACCTCGCCGCCGGCGCGATGATGTCGCTGCTGGCGATTCCACCGATATTCGCTGCCACCCGCAACGGCCTGCAGGCGGTTCCCACACACATGCGCGAGGCGGCCTTCGCGCTCGGCAAGACCCGTATCACGACGATCCGCCGCGTCCTGCTGCCCACCGTGCGCCCGAACATAGCCACGGGAATGACGCTCGGGATCAGCCGGATCATCGGCGACACGGCGATCGTCCTGCTGCTGCTCGGGGACACGCTGCGGATCGAAAGCCAGGGAGGGATTCCAGGCGTCGGCATCCTGCGGGGGACCGGCTCGGCCCTGACCAGCTATGTGTACGACAACTCCCCGGCCGGGGAAGGAGCGGCCCCGCAGAAGGCCTATGCGGCGGCGTTCGTGCTGCTCGTGTTCGTGCTCGTCCTGAACATGATCGTCGATCGAATCGGCCGCTCTCACG
>DATFZP010000343.1:0-2226 GCA_035314405.1 Solirubrobacteraceae bacterium
AGTCGGGGAGACAGGATTTGAACCTGCGACCGCCCGGCCCCCAGCCGGGTGCGCTACCAGACTGCGCCACTCCCCGTGGCCTTCAAGAGCGGGCGACGGGAATCGAACCCGCCCTAGAAGCTTGGAAGGCTTCTGTGCAGCCACAACACTTCGCCCGCACACGCCCTGCCCGCCATCTTACCGGCGCCCCCGCCACGCGTCCGGCTCCACCTACCGCCGCTCCTCCACGGGCACCTGCCCCCCCTCCCCCGCCAGCCCGGGCGGCGGCCAGGGTCCGAACCAGTTGTCGCGAGCCCCGTCGAGCGTGATCGTGGAGCCGTTGAAGCACGCCCCCGCCGGCGAGGCGAGCAGCGCCACGAGCCACGCGTGCTCCTGGGCTGTGCCAAGCCGCTGCAATGGGACCGTACGGGAGGCCCCCTCGCGCACCCCGGCGGGGTACTTCGCGAGGACCTCTGTGTCGAAGTGCCCGGCGGCAATCGCGCTGACCAGGACGCCCGCACTCGACCAGCGCTCGGCCAGCTCCCTCGTCAGCGCCTCGACCGCCGCCCGCGCGGCGCCCGAGTGGGCCATCCCGGGCATCCCGTGATGAGGAGAGAGCGTCACGTTGATCACCCCTCCCCTGCCGGCGTCCTCGAAGGCGAGGGCGAAGGCGGCCTCAGACATGTTCAGCATCCCCTCGACGTTCAGCCTCCACACGGCCCTCCACCCCTTCGCGGCGATCAGCTCGGCCGGACTGAAGAACTGCCCCCCGGCGTTGTTGACGAGCAGGTCCAGCCGGCCGTGGCGCTCGAGCACCCACTCGACGAGCCGCCTCGCATCCGCTCGCTCGCGCACGTCCCCGCTCACCCAGCCGCCGCGACCCTCCTCGCCGCCCGCCGCCGCGACCACGCCCGCAGCCGCCTCCTGCAGCACGTCCTCGCGACGCCCGCACACGACCACCGCGGCGCCGCACCGGGCGAGCTCGAGCGCGGTCGCCAGCCCCAGGCCGGTGCCGCCGCCCGTGACCAGCGCGACCTGACCTCCGAGGATCCCTGCGGCGAAGATCTCGGACCGGGCGGGATCGGCGCTCATCGTGGCGATCATACGTCCGCCTCCCCGGATCGAGGCCGGCGACGTCTTGTACCCTGCGCCTGAATCCGTCCCCGAACAGGTTTAGGGTGTTCCCGTGTCCTTCAGGCCACCGGTGCTCGTCTCTGGACTCACGCTCGGCGACTACTTGCTCTGGAACTGGTCGCTGAACAGCCATCACGACGTGCTCGCGCTCGTCTCCGGCCTCACGCTGCCCCCGCTCGGCGCCGCCACGGCATGGCTGCTCGTCGTAGCCGTGATGCGCCTGATAGCCCGCAACACCCGCCTGCCGGCCCGCGCCGCCGAGCGACGCACGACGGGCCGTGCCCGCCTGCGCCGTCGTCCCGCCACGGCCACCGCAGCAGCGGGCTCGCCGCTCGAGCCCGGCCAGTCCGGGGGGACGTCCACGGGATCGTCCTCGCGCAAGCTCGCCGCCTGAGCGCGGGAGCCAGCCCCCAGTGAACGAGCGCCGGAGGCGACTGTTGCCCCGCTCCCGCCGCGCCTGGCTGGCCGTCGCGGCCGGCCTGGTGCTCGCTCTCGGAGCGCTCGCCCTCGCCGGCTACCTGTACGAGCGCAACCGCACGGGCAGCATCTACCACCCCCACGCCCGCTTCGTCCCCCAACCCACCCCGACGCTCCCGAAGGCGGGCCCGGACCGCTTCTCCTGGCCCCTGTACGGCTACGACAAGAACCACACCCGTTTCTTCCCCGCCCCAGCCTCCGTCGTCCCGCCGTTCCGGACGCTATGGGTCCACAACAGCCATGCCCTGCTCGAGTTCCCGCCCGTCATGTACGGCGACCACATCTTCCAGCTCGCCGACAACGGGATCCTGTACGCGTTCGACAAGCACACCGGCCACATCTTCTGGCAGCGCTCGCTCGGCAGCCTGTCGGCCTCGACGCCCGCCGTCAACGCGAAGACCGTCTTCGTCACCATCCTCTCCTCCGGCAGCTCGAGCAGCTCCGGCCGGGTGTGGGCCCTCAACTACGCCACCGGTCAGACCCGCTGGGTCCGCAACCTCTCGAGCCCGAGCGAGTCCTCCCCACTGCTCGACGGCGATCACCTCTACTTCGGCTCCCAGGGCGGTCTCGTCTATGCCCTGGACGCCCGCGACGGCAACCTCCTGTGGACATACAAGGCGCAAGGCGCCGTCAAGG
>DATFZP010000344.1:0-2395 GCA_035314405.1 Solirubrobacteraceae bacterium
GTGGGGATACAGGTCCCCCCCAACCTCGCCGACTGGTGGAGTGAGCTCGTCGCCGCGGGGGCGAGCGATCTCGGGGGACTCAGCGCCAACGGCGACCACATCTCCCCGGAGCATCCGTTCCCCTCGCCCCACCAGGTGCGAAAGCAGCTGCAGGCGGACGGCCACGCCCTCACCGAGCGGCTCTGCGTGTACCCCCGATACATCGATCCCGAATGGCTCTCCCAGGGCGTCCTGGACACGATCAAGGTCAGGTACTGGAGCTTCATCCCGCGGCGCGGCTCGGGTCGGACGGAGCCTCCCTTCCCGATCCGCCCGTCGCTGCTCGGAGCGGCGATCGAGCGCGGCCGGGAGGGGGTGGCCCTCAGCCCCGAGGAGCTCACGGCGATGTTCGCCGAGACCCGGCCGGAGGCGATCGAGGACATGCGCCAGGCCGCCGACGAGCTCCGAGCCGAGCTCGCCGGAGACCTCGTCACGTTCGTGGTCAACCGCAACATCAACATCTCCAACGTGTGCACGGTGGGCTGCGCGTTCTGCGGCTTCGGCCAGGGCAGGCGCTCCCCGGACGCCTACGAGCACGACAGTGAGGACTTCGTCGCCCGGATCGGAGAGGCGGTGCGGTACGGGGCCACGGAGCTGTGCATCCAATCGGGCATCCACCCGGACTGGAAGCTCGAGGACTACCTCGGCTGGCTGCGGCTGGCCAAGGCCACGGCGCCGGAGCTTCACCTGCACGCCTACAGCCCGATGGAGGTCGCCCACATGTGTGACATCTCCGGCCTTGACGCCGGGGAGGTGTTCGCGCGACTGAAGGACGCGGGTCTCGGCTCGACGCCCGGGACCGCCGCCGAGGTGCTCCACGACGGGGTGCGCGAGCGGATCTCCCCGAACAAGCTGCCGGTGGCCAGGTGGGTGCAGATCATCGCCGCCAGCCACGCGGCCGGGCTGCGCTCCACGGCCACCGTGATGTTCGGCCACATCGAGGAGCCGTGGGAGCTGGCCGAGCACATGCGGGTCGTCCGCGAGCTGCAGGAGCGCACCGGTGGGATCACCGAGTTCGTCCCGCTCTCGTTCATCCCCTTCCAGACCCTCCTCGGCCGCACCCACGGCGTCGAGGAGATCTCCCGCGAGGAGAACCTCAAGCACACGGCGGTGTTCCGGCTGGCGCTGGGCCGGACGGTCGCAAGCCTTCAGGCGAGCTGGGTGAAGATGGGGGTCGAGGCGGCCACCGAGTCGCTGCGATGGGGCGTGAACGACCTCGGCGGCACCCTGATGGAGGAGTCGATCAGCCGTCTGGCCGGCAGCTACCACGGCACGAAGCTCGACCCCGATCAGATCGTCGCCGCCGCCCACCGGGCGGGCAGGCCGGCGGCCGAGCGCACCACCCTGTACGGGATCCGTCGGCGCTACCCGATCGCAGGACGGCAGGAGCCGCCCCTCGTCGGGGCGGCCGCGGGCGCCTGAGCGCTCCCCGGAGCGGCCGCCCGGCCCGGCCAGCTAGCGGAACAGATCCTCGGCCGCCGGGCGGACGATCGCGCCGGCCCCCGGCCCGTCCTCCGGGGTGATGAACCGCTCGAGCCCATCCAGGATCACGATCGGCTGTCCGGAGTCCTTCGCCCGGACGAGGTCGGCCGCCCCGGCCGCGGCATCGGCCACCGCGAGCCAGGTTGCCCGAAGCTGCAGTCCGGCGGCGTCGGAGCGCCCCCGCCAGTCATCCAGCGGTTGCATCCCCGCGAGGCCGATCGCCACGTCGGTCTGGCCCACGCGCCAGGCGCGGCCGAAGGTGTCGCTGATCAGCACGGCGGGGCCGTCCCCTCCGAGCAGCTCGCGCAGCCGGGCACGGATCCGCCGAGCCGAGCCGTCGGGGTCCCGGGGGAGCAGGACGACCGTGTCGGGGTCCCCCGAGTTGGAGGCGTCCACACCGGCGTTCGCGCACACCAGGCCGTGGCGGGTGCGGCTGATCAGCACCCCCCGCTCGGCACGGAGCACCTCGGCGGACTCCCCGAGCACCACCTCGATCATGCGCGGGTCCGCCCCGTTGTCGGCCGCCAGCGCACGGGCGCGCTCGCCGGGGTCGACACCGGCGAGGTCCACGAGCGCCCCCTCGGCCTTGGAGACGGCGGTGTGGGCGATCGCCACCAGCTGTCCTGCGTCCGGGCCGGCCCCGGCGAGCGCGGTGACGATCACCTCCGCGAGGTCGTCCCCCGGGCGGATCTCCGGGATCGCCTCGAGGGCATGAGCGGACAGTCGCGCCACGATTGGCGGGCCGCTCACACCGGGGTCGTGACGGAGAGGCCGTCGCTGGGCCGCCCGCCGAGGAGGACCGCGCGGGTCGCCCATGCCCGTCCCGGCCGCGCCGTCAGGCGCTCCCCCAGCGCCTGGAGGTCGGCGCCCGTGT
>DATFZP010000345.1:0-2558 GCA_035314405.1 Solirubrobacteraceae bacterium
TCCGGTCCTGTTCGATCAGGCGCGACGGGTCAGCAGGGGGCTGCACGAGCTCGGCGTGGGCGAGGGCGACCGGGTGGCGCTGCTGCTGCACAACTCGATCGAGTTTCTACAGGCCTCGATCGCGACCGTGCCCCTCGGTGCGAGCGCGGTGCCGATCAACTGGCACTGGCGGGGCGATGAGATCGCGCACGTGCTGCTCGACAGCGGGGCGAAGGCCCTGATCGCTCACGCCGAGCTGCTGCCGGCGATCGCCTCGAGCGTGCCGGACGGCCTCGACGTCGTGGTGGTCGCCCGAGACGAGCGGGACGCGGTCGTGGTGCCCGAGGGCGCGAGCAGTTGGTCTGACTGGCTGGCTGCACACGAGCCGTGGGAGCAGTTGCCCGAGTCTGCCCCGGTCAGCATCATCTACACGTCGGGGACGACGGGCCGACCGAAGGGCGTGGTGCGTTCGCCTGCGAGCGACGCGCAGCGCGAGGCCACCCAGGGGCTGCTCGGCGAGATCTTCCAGCTCGCCCCGGGGGAGCGCACGGTGATCCCCGCGCCGATGTACCACACCGCGCCGAACGTGTACGCGCTGTCCGCCGCGATCCGGGGAATGGACATGACGATCATGACCCGCTTCGACGCCGAGGAGTTCCTGCGAATCGTGGCCGAGCAGCGGGTGACGGTCGTGCAGATGGTCCCGACGATGTTCGTGCGCCTGCTCGCCCTCCCCATGGAGACGCGGTCCCACTACGAGCTGTCCTCGTTGCGCTGGGTGGTGCACGCGGCTGCCCCATGCCCGCCGGAGGTCAAGCGCGGGATGATCGAGTGGCTCGGCCCGATCGTGGCCGAGTACTACGGAGGCACCGAGACCGGTCCTGTCGTGTTCTGCGACAGCGAGGAGTGGCTCGCGCACCCCGGCACGGTGGGACGGGCGATTGAGAGAGCCGTCGTCAAGGTGCTCGACGCAGAAGGGGGCGAGCTTCCCGCGGGGGAGTCCGGCGAGGTCTACATGTGGCTCGATGCTTGGCCGGACTTCACCTACGCGGGCGACGAGGAGAAGCGCCGGGCGGTCGAGCGGGACGGGCTCGTGAGCTGTGGGGACATCGGGTACCTCGATGGCGACGGCTACCTGTATCTCAACGACCGCCGCAGTGACATGGTGATCAGTGGCGGGGTCAACATCTACCCCGCCGAGATCGAGGCATGCCTGATGTCACTGGAGGGGGTCAGGGACTGTGCCGTGTTCGGCATCCCCGACGACGAGTTCGGTGAGGCGCTCGCCGCCTACGTGGAGCGCCACGAGGGCGTGCGGCTCACGGCCGGCACGGTGCGCGATCACGTCCGCTCGAGACTCGCCGCCTACAAGACGCCGCGGGTGGTCGAGTTCAGCGATTCGCTCCCCCGGGAGGACTCGGGGAAGATCTTCAAGCGGCGCCTGCGGGAGCCCTACTGGAGCGGACGAGAACGCGCGATCTGAGGCGCCGACCGCCGACCCGGGGCGGGGGCGGGTTCTCTAGACTGGGCCGATGGCGCTCCCGCCTGGTCCCCGCGCCCCGGGCACGCTCAACATCGTGCGCTTCGGCCGCCGGCCGCTGGAGCTCCTGTCCCGCTGGCACGAGCGCTACGGCGATGCGTTCACCGTGAAGATGAGCGGCTTCGGGACGGGCGTGTATGTAGCCGATCCGGAGGCCATCCGGGAGCTCTTCACGGGCGATCAGTCCGACCTTCGAGCCGGGGAGGCCAACTCGTTCATGGAGCCGGTGCTGGGGTCGCACTCGGTGCTCGTGCTCGATGGCGCCGAGCACCTGCGCCAGCGCAAGCTCTTGCTCGCGCCGTTCCAGGGCTCGCGAGTGGCGAGGTTCCGGGAGGTCATTCGCGATGTGGCCGAGCGGGAGGTCGAGAGCTGGCGAGAGGGTGGGCGGCTGGTTCTGCGCGAGCGCATGCGTGCAGTCACCTTCGAGGTGATCTGCCGGGCGGTGTTCGGGGTCACCCGGCCCGAGCGAGTGGAGCGCATGCGAGAGAGGCTGGTTGCCGTCATCGACAGCAGTCCGATCTTCATGATCGCCCCGGCCACCCGCACCGACCTCGGGCGGTTCAGCCCGGGGGGTCGCTTCTCGCGGCGTCTGCGGGCGGCCGACGAGGTGCTGTACGAGGAAATCGACCGACGCCGCCGGGAGCCCGACCTGGAGGAGCGCTCGGACGTGCTCTCGCTGCTGTTGCGGGCGAGGGATGAGCGTGGGGAGACGATGACCGACGTCGAGCTCCGCGACGAGCTGTTCACGATGCTCGCAGCAGGGCACGAGACGACGGCCACGGGCCTGGCGTTCGCGTTCGAGCTGCTGCTGCGCAACCCGCGGGTGCTGGCCCGCCTGAGAGAGGAGTTGCGGGCCGGTGAGGAGGACTCCTACCTCGATGCGGTCGTCAAGGAGACGCTGCGGTTGCGACCCGTGATCGACGGCGCCGAGCGCACGCTCACGGCGCCGCGGACGGTGGCCGGCTACAACCTCCCGGCCGGCGTGAAGGTGTACCCGGCGATCGCGCTCGTGCACCTGAGGGAGGATCTGTATCCCCGT
>DATFZP010000346.1:0-5945 GCA_035314405.1 Solirubrobacteraceae bacterium
AGAACACCCTCACCAACAGCGTCCAACCACGGGAGATGCTGGCGATGGCCGAGGAGACCCTGCCGGTCGTGGCTCCCCCCGCCGCGAACTCCGTGGCCACACCGGCGGCCCCCACGGCGCGCAGCGTCAAGCTTCCCCCGCGGGAGCCCGCTGCCACCACCCTCTCCTCCAAGATCGCAGCGGCGCTGGGGCTGGTGTGTCTCGCCGTCGTGCTCCTGCTGGCGGCGGTGGGGCTGTGGAGGCGCCGCGAGTTGATCCTCCTGCGTGAGCAGATCGCCCAGGCGTTGGCGATCGAAGCCCGCCGGCGCCCCTTCGTCCTCGCGGCTTCCCCTGCCGCCGCCGAGCTTTCCGCGCCGCCTCCCGAACTCACCATCTATCACGCACGCAGACGATGGCGAGCGCCGGCCACCGCCGCCGCGGGCGCGGCGCTCGCCGGGCTGCTGGCCGTCGTCGTGATCCACTTCCTGAACCCCGACCTGTTCCACTCCTCCTCCTCGACCGTGAACCCTCCCGTACCCGTCGCCGTCTTCAATGCCACCAACAGCGAGGGGGCGGCTCACCGCATCGCCGCCCAGCTGAGAGCCGATCGCGTCCAGCTCGGCCCGATCGGCAACCTGGACGTGAAACTGAGCGGCGGCGTCCATGTGCTCTACCCGCCCGGCGCCCAGGCACAGGCACAGCGGCTGGCGCGGCTGATACCCGACCTCTCGCCGACCCTCGAACCGATCCAGCCCCAGGTGCAGGATGCCACCGGCCAGCACGACGAGATCGTGGTGGTCTTCTCCTGACGCACAGACGGGGCACCCGGGGGCCGCTCCGGGCGCGCAGCGCTACTCGTCGTGCGCCGCCCAGTACTCCTCGGCCTCGGCCTCCATCACGGCCAGGCGGGAGTAGTAGTCCGGGAACTCGTTGAGGTGTGCACGAGCGATCTTCGCGGTCATGAGCACATCGTCGTCGGTGACGTTGGTCTCGAGATCATGCCTGCCGTGCTCGAGCTCGACATCCATCCCCATCCGAAACTGCTCCACGTCGAACGGCGAGGCGGCCCAGTCGATACCGATCTCCTCGCCCGCCGTACGGGCCTCCTCGGCGCTGAAGCGGGGCTCATCGCTCACCCCCCACAGGCTACCTCGATCGCAGCTCTCACGATCACCGCAAGGGGTGGCCAAGCGGTTCCACCAGCACCCCGGGGTTCATGATGCCCGCAGGATCGACCGCCGCCTTGGCGCCACGGAGTGCGGCCGCGAAGGGCTCGGGGCGCTGGCGGTCATACCACGGCCGGTGCTCTCGCCCGACCGAGTGGTGGTGGGTGATCGTCCCCCCGGCGGCGATCACGGCCTCCGAGACGGCGAGCTTGATCGCCCCCCATTGCTCGAGCTCCTCGCCGCGGCGCGCCGGGGCGATCACCGTGAAGTACGGGGCAGGCCCGTCCGGGTAGACGTGGGTGAAGCGGCAGTTGACCCGGCTCGGCGAGCCGCACACCTCGTGCACGGCCTGCTCGGCCGCGGAGATGACGCTCGCGTGCAGGGCGGGGAAGCGCTCCCACGTGATCGCCGTCTCGAACGTTTCACTGAGCACCCCCGCCGCCACGAACACGTCCCGCAGGTACGGGGCGCCGAGGAACGCCTCCCGCCAGGAGCTGACCGCCTGATCGCTGCCGCGCTCGCCCCGCTCGGGCACGACCGCGCCATGCTCGGCGCACAGCTGCAGCGCTCGGGCCATCCGCTCGTCGACGGGATGGTCGGTGGACTCGAAGCCGAGGACGAGCAGCGCATGGGAGCCGTCGCCGGCCCTCGTCAGCAGCGCTTCGCCCGCATCGAGCAGCCTGCAGTTGGACGGATGCAGACCCGACTGGCTGATCGCGCGGACGCATTCGGCGCCCACCGGAAAGCCCTCGAAGCGCACCCCCGCCGAGGCCCGGTGGGTCGGGCGCGGCTGCACCCTCATCCATGCCTCGGTGATCACCCCGAACACGCCCTCGGAGCCGGCCAGCATACGGTCGGGGCTCACACCGGCGCCCGAGCCGGGGAGTCGCCGGGACTGCCACTCCCCGGCAGGGGTGATCGCCCGGACCGACTCGACGAAGTCCTCGATGTGGGTCCACAGCGTCGCGAAGTGGCCGGCTGCGCGAGTGGCGATCCACCCTCCCAGGGTGGAGAACTCGAAGGACTGGGGGAAGTGCCTCAAGGTCAGCCCGTGCTCGGCGAGCTGGGCCTCGAGGACAGGTCCCGGGGCCCCCGCCTGGATGCGGGCCGCCCGCGAGACGGGGTCGACCTCGAGCACCCGGTCGAGCGCCTGAAGGTCGATCGAGATCGCGCCGTTGTACCCGGACGGCACCTCCGGGGTCACCCCGCCGACGACCGAGGTGCCCCCGCCAAAGGGGATCGCCGCGACACGCTCTCCGGCGCACCACTCGAGCAGCCGCTCGACGTCGGTCTCCCCGCGCGGGCGGGCGACGAAGTCCGGTGGATGGTGGAACTCCCCGCGGAAGCCTCTGACGGTGTCGCCGTAGGAGGCACCGAGGGCGTGGGCCGCGCGGGCGTGCGCGCCGGCGTCGCAGATGTCCGCCAGGCCGTCAGGGGGGAGTATTCGCGGCGGGCGCAGCGAGAGCGCCTGCAGTGGCACCGGTTCCTCGACGTCCTGCAGGACGATCCCGAGATGTCTCGCCACCGCGGAGGCGGAGGCCCGCAGGTCCGCCGGGGCGGGCTGCTGGTCCTCGAAGCCCCAGCCCCAGTGCTTGCGTCGGCGGACGGTCACGGCTGCGAGCGCGGCTGCGGGCGCTGTCGCTCAATCGTTTGCGGTGACCGCCTCGAGGATCTCGGCGAACTTCTCGCGGGCAAGGGCCCGTCTCGTTGGGAGGTGCTCGCTGGGCACTTCATCGGGTGGCGGAGAATAGCCGTGCAGGATCTGACGGGCGACCGATTGGCGGTGGACCTCGTCCGGGCCGTCATACAGGCGCCATCCTCGCGCGTACCGGTACATCGCCTCGAGCGGCAGGTCGGTGGAGTAGCCGAGGGCGCCGTGGGCCTGGACGGCCCGATCGATCACGTCGTGCAGGACCCCCGCCCCGTAGAACTTGATCAGCGATATCGGCTTGCGCGCCGCGGCCGTCCCCTGGGTGTCCATCACCCACGCGGCGTGGAGCGTCATCAGACGGGCGGCCTGCATCTCCGCGGCCGAGTCGGCGATCCAGTTCTGCACACTCTGGTGGCGGCCGAGCACGTTGCCGTGGGAGAAGCGGTAGGTGGAGCGCTCGCAGAGCATGTCGAACGCGCGGCTCGCCACGCCGAGCCAGCGCATGCAGTGGTGGATCCGGCCCGGATACAGCCTCTGCTGGGAGATCAGAAAGCCCTCGCCCTCGGCTCCGAGGCGGCACGCGACCGGGACGCGGACGTCCTCGTAGACGATTTCGGCGTGACCACCGAGCTTGCCGAACTCCTCCTGGGGATGCTCCATCGTGGGCACGTCACGGAGGATCTCCACACCCGGGGCATCGGTGGGCACGATCAACATCGTCGCCCGCTGGTGGGGGCGAGCGTCGGGGTCGGTGACCGCCATCACGATCAGGAAGTCGGCGATCGAGGCGTTGGAGGAGAACCACTTGCGCCCGTTGATCACGTACCCCTCTCCGTCGCGCACCGCCCGTGTCTGGAGCTGGGTGGGGTCGCTGCCGGCGGTGTGCGGCTCGGTCATCGAGAATGACGACTTGAGGTCCCCGGCGAGCAGCGGGTACAGGAAGCGGTCCTTCTGTTCGGGGGTCCCGGCGAGGGCGAGGATCTCCGAGTTGCCCGAGTCGGGTGCCTGGCAGCCGAACGCGTTGGGGGCGTAGGGAGAGGTCCCGAGCACCTCGTGCATGAGCCCGAGCTTGAGCTGCCCGAACCCCTGGCCGCCGAGCTCGGGGTCCAGATGGGCGGCCCACAGGCCGCGCTCCTTGACCTCGTCCTGAAGCGGGGCGTAGATGCGGTCGAGCGCCGCCTGGCTCAGCTCCCCCGCGACCGTCTCCAGCGGCCAGATCTCCTCGCGCACGAACTCCCGCATCCAGTCGAGCTTCTCCTGGAACTCCGGCTCCGTCGAGAAATCCCACGCCATCGTCGACCTCCGATCCGGTCTTGGTTTCGGTCGGGACAGTATAAGGCAAGCGCATTAGTTGTCAAGTCAGTTGCTACGATGATGTCGGTGGGCACCGCAGTCGACACGAGGGACCGCCTGATCGCGGCGGCAGAGGAGCTGTTCGCCGCGAACGGCATCGAGGCGGTCAGCCTGCGGGAGATCGTGCGCGCGTCGGGCGCCCGCAACACGACCGCCCTGCAGTACCACTTCGGCGATCGGGCCGGGCTCGTGCGGGCGGTCCTCGAGAAGCACCACCTCGACATCGACATCCGCCGCCACGCGATGCTCGATGCCTACGAGGCCGAGGGTGAGCCCGACCTGTGGGCGCTCGCGCACGCGCTCGTCGGACCGCTCGCCGCCGAGCTCGCCGACCCGGACGGGGGCGGCGCCTACCTGCAGATCCTCGCCGAGCTGATGAACCGCCGACGGCCGGCCCTCGATCCCGCCGCCTTCGACGATCCCGAGGACAGCATGTTCCGCTGGCGCGAGATGGTGGCGCCGCTGCTCTCCGAGGAGGCCCTGCGCCTGCATCGCCGCTTCGTCGCCCTCCGCTTCGCCGTGGTCGAGCTCGCACGGCGGGCCGACACCGCGCCCCACACCGACGACCGGCTGTTCGTCAGCCATCTCGTCGACCTCGTCGCCGCCCTCCTGTCCGCGCCCCCGTCGGCGCAGACGCTGAGGCTGGCCGGGGCCCGGGACGCGGCCCGCGGGCGTTCCCGGTCAGACCTCGAGCCGTCGGTGCCTCCGGCCGGCACCCACATGTGACAGTCCTCACGTCTGGCTGAGGTCGGCGTTAAGCCGATGCGGGAGACTTGACCGATGTCCGGGGCAGGAACGCGCCACAGCGCTCGGAGACTGGCGGCCGGGGCCGTCGTCGTGGCGATCGCCGGCGTGGCGGCGAGCGCCACAGTCGACGCCGATCGCGATCGCGTGCCGCCGGCCTCCGCGCGAGCGCTCCCCACGAGCAGCGTGGGGAGCAGCTTTGTCGGGCAAAGAGGCGCGTCGGGCGGAACCTCGACGGGATGCGGGCCCGCGAGCGCGGCCACGGTCGCCGGCGTCGACGCGAAGGTGGCGAGGGACATCTACGCCAACGAGCTGCATGGCGGCGAGACGAGGGCGGACGTCGCCCACGTGACCGGCTCTCGTGCACTGCTGACGGCGCTGGCGGGCGGCGGCCGGGAAGCCGTGTATGCGGCCGTTCACGCCATCGTCTACGCGCCCCAGTGGCACGTCGTGCGCCTGCGCGTCCTGAGGGCCGGACGGGTCCTGGCCGACGTCGGCGGGCCGTACGTGATCGCCCCGGTCTCAGGGGCGCTGAGGTGGAGGGGCAGAACGGTGGGCACCTATGTGATGTCGGTGCAGGACGATGTCGGGTACGTGAAGCTCGCGAGTCGCTTCATCGGCGCACGGGTCGACATCTACGAGAACGGCTCGTTCCTGATGGGGACGCTTCGTCCGGCACCGTCCGCGGTGAGCACGGGCGAGACGGTGCTCCGCGGCGGCGTGACCTACCGGGCCGACGTCCTCACCGCCCGCGCCTTCCCCGAAGGCACCCTCCGCGTCGCGCTGCTGTCGCGCACCCCCCCACGCGCCGTCGCCACCACCAGCTGCCACGCCGTGAGGCTCGCCGCGTGGGGCACGCTGGCGATGCACATCGCGACGCTCTTCAGGCCGCTGGGGGCCCACTACCAGAGCCTCGTGGAAGTCCTGCGTCGAGCGACCGGCGGGCTCGCGTACGTGCGCACCGGCTCCGAGCCCCTTGCGGGGGGCGCCGGCCCCGCGCGGATCCCTGCTCGAGGGACCGTGAGCTATGGCGGGCGCTCGTGGTCGGTCTT
>DATFZP010000347.1:0-3726 GCA_035314405.1 Solirubrobacteraceae bacterium
CGTCTGCAGGACTTTTTAGCAGACCGGCGCGCGACGGTCCAGCGGTGGGCGCTGCTACAGCAGTTCGGCGAGCGCGTCGAGGAACTGCCGGTTCTCGTCCGGGAGCCCGTAGGTGACCCTCAGGGCGGGGGTATCGCTGCCGAGGGCGCCGCCGGCCCGCACCAGCACCCCCCGCTCGCCGAGGCCCCGGAGGATCTCGGCCTCGTCGCGGTCCTCCCCGAGGCGCACCCAGCAGAAGTTCGCCTGAGAGTCGGCCGGCTCGACGCCGAGGCCCCGCAGCCGCTCGTCCACGGAGATCCGCTCGGCGACGGTCCGCACCACGCGATCCTCGACCTCGTCCTGGTGGGAGAGCGCCTCGGTGGCCGCGGCCTGCGCGAGGGCGTTGCAGAAGAACGGCTGGCGGACCTGGTCCAGCGCCCGGGGCAGGGCCTCCGATCCGCACAGGGCGAATCCCACCCTCAGCCCGCACAGGCCGTGCACCTTCGAGAAGGTGCGCAGGAGCGCCAGGTTCGGGTGCGCCTCCAGCAGCGCGAGCGAGGCGTCGGGGTCCTCGAGCGTGTTGAACTCGCAGTAGGCCTCGTCGACGATCACGCAGACGTGGGGTGGCACCTCCTCGAGGAAGCCCGCGATCTGGGCGAGCGGCACGGCGGTGCTCGTGGGGTTGTTCGGGTTGCACACCAGCACCAGCCGGGTCGCGACGGTGATCTCTCGGAGCATCCCCTCGAGGTCGTGGCGATCTGAGTCGTCGAGCGCCACGGTTACGGCCGTCGCCCCCGAGGCGGCGCTGAGATGCGGGTAGACCGAGAACGACGGCCAGGCGTAGACGACCTCCGCACCCGGCTCGAGCAGCGCCTCTCCGGCCGCCAGCAGGATGTCGCACGAGCCGTTGCCGATCGCGATCCTCGACTCTGGCACCCCGTAGCGCTCGCTCAGGCGGCGGCGCAGCAGCGAGTTCGTCGGGTCGGGATAGCGGTTGAGCGTCCCCAGGGCGCTGACGATCGCCTCCCGCACCTCGGGGAGCGGTGGGAACGGCGACTCGTTGCTCGCGAGTCGCACGAGCGGAGCGTCGTGGGCGTAGCCACCGGCCGCGGGGTAGATCGGGATGCGCCTGATGCGCTCGGAGAACTCGATCGCCATCGCCCTATTCTGGCGCGGGCGCCCCGCCGATGCCGCCCGGCGGGATCGGGGGGCCTACTGCGCGGAGTCCAGGTCGGCGCGCAGCGCCTTGGCGGCGTGCAGGTAGACGTGGGCGGGGACGTGGTCCTCCTTGGCGTGGTAGTGGATCAGCACGCGGATCACGTTGGGCATCGAGTTCGGGACGGGGATCTCACGTGCGCACAGCAGGGGCACGCCCTGGAAGCCGAGCGCCCGGGCGGCCACGGCGGGGAACTCCGCGTCGAGACCGTCGGTGGCGGTGAAGATGCAGCTGACGACGAGCTCCGGGGTGAGCTCGTTGCGCGCCATGATCTCCTGCATCAGCTCCGTGGTCGCCGCGAGGATCTCCTCTGCGTCGTTGCAGGCGACGCTCGTGGCGCCCCGCAGGGCGAACAGTCTCATGGCGGCGATTCTGTCAGAGCGACAACGCCCGCAGACCCTCGACCTCGGCCACGGTCAGCCGCCTGTGGGACCCCGGGGCGAGGTTCCCGAGCCGCACGCCGCCGAAGGCGATCCGCTCCAGCTCGAGCACCTCGTGGCCCACCGCCCGGCACATCCGGCGCACCTGCCGGTTGCGGCCTTCGTGGATCGTGACCTCGATCTCCCCTGCCCCCAGCCGGCGCACGGCGGCCGGGAGCGTGGGGCCGTCGTCCAGCTGCACACCGCGTCGCAGGGTCCTCAGCGAGGCCTCGGACACGGGGCCCCCGGCGAGCCTCGCACGGTAGGTCTTCGCCACTTCGAAGCGAGGATGGGTGAGGCGGTTGGCGAGCTCGCCGTCGTTGGTCAGCAGGATCAGGCCACTGCTGTCGGCGTCGAGGCGCCCGACGGGGTACAGGCGCAGGCCGTGCGAGGGGACGAGCTCGAGCACGGTCGGGCGGCCGTGGGTGTCGCGCGCCGTGGAGAGGACCCCCACGGGCTTGTTCAGCGCGTAGGAGACCCGCCGCTCGGGCCCCTGCAGCGGGCGGCCGTCGACGGCCACGCCGGACCCGTCGTCCACGTCCCGGGCCGGATCGGTGACCGTCTCGCCCGCGACGGTCACCCGCCCCTCGGCGATCATCGCCTCCGCGGCGCGACGGGAGGCGACTCCGGCGTGGGCGAGGTACTTCGCTAGTCGCATCTTCGCGGGTCCGGGCAGGGCGCCATCGGATGCAACCATAGGATGCAGTCGCGGGCACGCCTCGCCGCGCCGGAGCGAACCATGGACCTTCAGCTGCTCGATGAGACCCTCGCGGCCCGCGGCGAGCCGCCCTTCCGCGCGCGCCAGGTGTGGCGATGGGCGGCCTCGGGGGTCGGCGGATACGAGGGCATGACGAATTTGCCCCCGACGCTGCGCGAGGCGCTCGCCCGCGAGCTTCCGTTCTCGAGCCTCGTCCTGCGAGAGGAGGCCCACGCGCGGGACGGCACGGTCAAGGCCCTGTTCGAGACGGCCGACGGGCGAGCGGTGGAGGCCGTCCTGATGCGCTACAGGGACGCTCCCGGAGGTGGAGGCCGTGCCGGAGGGGGCCTCGGCAGGCGCTCGATCTGCGTCTCCTCGCAGTCGGGGTGTCCGTTGACGTGCACCTTCTGCGCGACCGGCTCGATGCGCTTCGCCCGCAACCTGACGGCCTCGGAGATCGTCGACCAGGCCCTGCACTTCCGGCGGATCGAACCGATCGACCACTGCGTGTTCATGGGCATGGGCGAGCCGATGCTCAACCTCGACGCCGTGCTCGCGGCGTGCGAGCGGCTCCCCGACATCGGCGTGGGCAACCGTCGCACGACGATCTCCACGGTGGGATGGATCCCCGGGATAGAACGGCTGGCGGAGAGCGAGCTGCCGGTTCGCCTGGCCCTTTCTCTGCATGCCGCCGAGGACGCCCTGCGCTCGCAGCTGATGCCCGTCAACGAGCGCTACCCGCTCGCCGAGGTGATCGACGCGTGCCGTGCTTTCTACGCCCGCAAGCGCCGGCGGGTGTTCATCGAGTACGTGATGCTGGGCGGCGTCAATGATCGCTACGAGCAGGCCCTCGCCCTCGCCCGGCTGCTCGGAGGGCCGGCGGAGCGAAGGCCCCTGCGCACCGGGGCGCCCGGCGGACGCCCGACGGCGTCGGGGTCCGACATCTTCAAGGTCAACCTGATCCCATACAACCCCACCGGCGCCCCTGGGCGTGAGCGCTACCGGGGCTCCAGCCGGGACTCGAACGCCGCCTTCCGGGCGGCGCTCGCGGGGCGGGGGATCGAGGCGACCGTCCGCCTCACCCGGGGGCGGGACATCGCCGCCGCCTGCGGCCAGCTCGCCGCGGCGGGCGCCGGCGGACCGTGAGGCGCCCTACGCCGCGGAAGGCCCGCCGCCGGCACGAGCCTCGCCCGCGCGCAGCAGCCGATCGCGCAGCTCGGCCTGCTCCTCGGGGCTTGGATCCCAGCGGACGATGTCGGGCAGCTCCTGCAGGGAGCGCAGCCCGAACAGCTTCAGGAACTGGGTGGTCGTGCGGTACAGGACGGCTCCGAACTGGGAATGGCCCGCCTCCTCGATCAGGTCGCGCTCCAGCAGGGTGCCCGTCGCCGAGTCGGCGCTGACGCCGCGGATGCGGG
>DATFZP010000348.1:0-3105 GCA_035314405.1 Solirubrobacteraceae bacterium
CGCGCGGTGGGGGCCGAGCTCGGTCTGCCCGAGCGGCTCGTCTGGCGACAGCCGTTCCCGGGGCCGGGTCTCGCGATCCGGATCGTCGGGGGGGAGGCGACGAGGGAGCGCCTGGACGTCCTGCGGGAGGCGGACCACATCCTCCAGGAGGAGATCCGCCGGGCGGGCCTCTACCGCGAGCTGTGGCAGTCCTTCTGCGTGCTCCCCGACGTGCGCACCGTGGGCGTCCAGGGCGACGAGAGGACGTATGGGTACGTGGTGGTGATCCGGGCGGTGACCAGCGACGATGCGATGACCGCCGATTGGGCGAGGCTGCCCTACGACCTGCTCGAGACGATCGCCTCCCGGATGATCAACGAGCTGCGGGAGGTCAACCGGGTGGTCCTCGACATCACGTCGAAGCCCCCCGGAACGATCGAGTGGGAGTAGCCCAGACGGCGCCTCGCGCTCCCTGACGCCGTCCTCCCTCGCTCGCGTGCAAAGCGCGCCACGCTCGGTGCGTCCTTGTCAGGAACCACGATCCATCCGTCTGGAGGCGTATGGGCATGCCCATTTCGGGAGACGCGTTCGCGGGTTGACCCGAACGGCCGTAGTGGCGCACCTCACCACACCCGCCGTCGCCGCCACGGGGGTCGACATCGCCTATGATGTTGGCTTCGCCGCGCGGTCACGCGTGGCCTTTTTCACGCCATGGCTCCCTCGACGAAGACCTACGTAGCGAAGCCCACCGACCGCGAGCGGACGTGGGTGCTCGTGGACGCCAACGGCAAGACGCTGGGCCGCCTGGCGACCCAGGTCGCCGACGTCCTGAGGGGAAAGCGCAAGCCGGAGTACACCCCTCACATCGACACGGGTGACTTCGTCGTGGTGGTCAACGCGGAGAAGGTCCACGTGACAGGGAACAAGCGCCAGGACAAGCGCTACTACCGCCACTCCGGCTATCCCGGCGGCCTGCGGTCGCGCTCCTTCGAGGAGATGCAGGCCAGGCGCCCGGAGGAGATCATCAGGCTGGCCGTGAAAGGGATGATGCCCCGCAACCGCCTGGCTCGCAAGCAGATCACCAAGCTCAAGATCTACGCCGGGCCCGAGCATCCCCATGCGGCCCAGAAACCACAACCTTTGGAGATCGAGGCGTGATGGCCGATGAGGAGACGCCGTTGACCCCGGATGAGCCCGACACCGGCGAGCCCGCCGCCGAGGACGCCGTCGCGCCCGAGGCCGGCGCCGGCGAGCACGCGGTTCCGACCGAGGAGGCGATGGAGATCGCCGGCTCCGCGGAGGACGCGGCGCTCGAGGCGGCCCAGGAGGCTGAGGAGTCCGACGTGGGGCTCACGCACCCGCCGGCCGCCGAGGTGGAGCCGGCAGGAGAGGGTCATGCAGTGCCGAGCGAGGAGGCGATGGAGATCGCCGGCTCCGCGGAGGACGCCGCGCTCGAGGCCGTCCAGGAGGCCGCCGACCACGCCGCCGAGGCCGAGCAGGAGAAGCCCGTCTCGAGGGAGAAGCCGGCGGTGCCCGGGGCCCACCTCGAGGTCGACATCGTCCCCGAGGGCGTCGATCCGCTCGGGCGGGGGGAGACCTACGAGGATCCCTACGCGGTCGAGGAGGAGGTCGATCGGGCCGAGGAGGTGGCGGAGGAGGACGTGGAGGAGCCGCTGCCCGAGCCGATCGCCACCGCCGCTATCGATCTCGCCAAGGGCGCCCGCTACCGTGCCACCGGCAAGCGCAAGACCGCGATCGCGCGGGTGACCCTGCGCCCGGGAACGGGCACCTATCTGGTCAACGGAAGGGTCCTCGAGGAGCACTTCCCGCGGGTGACCCTCCAGCGCAACATCCGCCAGCCGCTGGAGACGGTCGGCTACCAGGATCGGATGGACGTCATCGCCAGGCTCCACGGCGGCGGCATCTCCGCGCAGGCGGGGGCGCTGCGCCACGGTGTCTCCAGGGCTCTGCTCGAGGCCGACCCGAACCTCCGGGGAGAGCTCAAGCGGCGGGGCTTCCTGACGCGAGACTCGCGTGCGAAGGAGCGTAAGAAGGCGGGTCTGAAGAAGGCGCGCAAGCGTCCGCAGTTCTCCAAGCGCTAGGACCGCGCCGTCCCCGGGAGGAGCATGGCTCGCAGGCTGTTTGGGACCGACGGCGTTCGCGGCCTCGCGGGCGAGTTCCTGAGCGCTGAGCTCGCGCTCGCGCTCGGCCGGGCGGCCACCCGCCAGACCGACGCCGAGCGGGCGCAGGTGCTGATCATCCGCGACACGAGGGAGTCCGGGGAGATGCTGCAGGCCGCCGTCGCCGCCGGGGTGGCCGCCGCCGGGGGAGATGCCCTGCTCGGCGGCGTGCTCCCGACCCCCGCCGCGCCCCTGCTGCTCGCGCGCTACGGCTTCGACCTCGCCGTCGTGCTGTCGGCCTCCCACAACCCCTACCACGACAACGGGATCAAGTTCTTCGCCGGGGACGGCTACAAGCTCTCCGACGAGGCCGAGCTGGCGATCGAGCGGGAGCTCGAGGAGTGCCCGTCGGGGCAGACGGGCGCCGGCGGCGAGGGGGCGGGCGGCCCGGCCTCGGGGTCGACGGAGACGTCCCCCGGCCCGGCGATCGGGCGCATCCGTGAGCTGCGGGGGGCGCCCGAGGACTACCTGCGCGAGCTCCACACGCGCTTCGTGGCGCTCGACCTGCACGGTCTGGACGTGCTGCTGGACTGCGCCAACGGTGCGACCTTCCAGGTCGCCCCAGAGATCTTCAGGCGGCTGGGGGCCACCGTGTCGGTGATCAACGACAAGCCCGACGGGCGCAACATCAACGCGGGCTGCGGCTCGACCCACGTGGAGGGACTGGCGGAGAGGGTCGCGGCGGGCGGCCATTCGGTGGGCTTCGCGTTCGACGGCGACGGCGACCGGGTGCTGGCCGTGGACCGGCAGGGGGAGGTCGTGGACGGCGACGAGCTGATGGCCCTGGCGGCGCTCCACCTGCGCGAGGCGGGACGTCTCAGCGGAAACGGCGTGGCGGTGACGGTGATGACCAACTACGGCTTCCACTCGGCCATGGAGCGGGCGGGGGTGGCGGTGGGCACGACGAACGTGGGTGACCGCTACGTGCTCGAGGAGCTGAGGGCGC
>DATFZP010000349.1:0-5648 GCA_035314405.1 Solirubrobacteraceae bacterium
CTCCTGCACCCACAGGACCTCTCGGAGGTTTGGATAGCTGGCCATCAGCTCGAGGATCTGGCCTTCGGGGAAGGGGTACAGGAGCTCCACCCGGGCGACCGCCAGCCCGGCGTGGGATGCCCGTTCGGGGTGCCCGACGAGGTCGTAGTAGATCTTGCCCGTGCAGAGCACCAGGCGGGTCACCTGCTCGGGCACGACCCCCGGCTCGGGGAGGACGTGCTGGAATCTCGTGCCCTCGGCCATGTCGGCGATCGTGCTTGCCGCCTGCGGGAGGCGCAGCAGCGACTTCGGGGTCATCACGACGAGCGGCCGCTGCTTGGCGATCCGAGCCTGGCGGCGCAGCAGGTGGAAGTACTGGGCGGGGGTCGTCGGGCTGGCCACCCGGATGTTGCCCTCGGCGGCGCTGCGCAGGAAGCGCTCGAGTCGCGCGGATGAGTGCTCGGGGCCGGAGCCCTCGTAGCCGTGGGGGAGCAGCAGCGTGAGCCTCGAGGTCTGCCCCCACTTGGCCAGCCCCGAGACGATGAACTGGTCGATGATCACCTGGGCGGAGTTCACGAAGTCACCGAACTGGGCCTCCCACAGCACGAGCGTCTCCGGCGCCTCCTGGCTGTAGCCGTACTCGAAGCCGAGGCACGCGAGCTCCGACAGCGGGCTGTTGTGCAGCTCCATCGGCGCCTGCGCGCCTGGGAGGTTCTGGATCGGGCACACGGTCTGGCCGGTCTTGAAGTCGTGGAGCACCATGTGGCGCTGGCTGAAGGTCCCTCTCTCGGTGTCCTGGCCGGTGAGGCGCAGCGGCGTTCCCTCGATCAGCAGGGATGCGAACGCGAGAGCCTCCGCGTGGGCCCAGTCGATGGTCGCCGGCGGGGGGTCGCCCACGGCCAGCGCCTCCCGTCTGCGCTCCAGCTGTTTGACGAGCTTCGGGTGGACGGTGAAGCCGTCGGGAACTCTCAGGAGTTGCTCCCCGAGCTCCCGCAGCTTGGCCGCCGGGACGGCCGTTTCGACGTCGGGGCTGGGGGTGCGGTCGAGCTGGTACTCGCCGGTGCTGTGCTCGGCGCTCTCGTGTTCGGCGGCCGCCGCGATCTTCGACTTCAGCCGCTGGTGCAGCAGGGTGAGGTTGTCCCACACCGCCTGCGCCTGGCGATCGACCTCCTCCTGGGAGACGATACCTTCGGCCACGAGCCTGTCGGCCCAGAGCTCGGCCACCCGCTTCTTGCTCTTGATCTTCACGTACATCTCGGGCTGGGTGTAGGCGGGCTCGTCGGACTCGTTGTGCCCGAAGCGGCGGTAGCCGATGAGGTCGATCAGGACGTCGTGGCCGAACTCCTTGCGGAATGCGAACGCGAGCCGAACGGCGCTGATGCACGCCGGGACGTCGTCGGCGTTCACGTGGATGATCGGCACGTCGAAGCCCTTGGCCAGGTCGGAGGCCCAGCGGGTGGAGCGGGCGTCGTCGGGATCGGTGGTGAACCCGACCTGGTTGTTCATGATGATGTGGACCGTCCCCCCGACCTTGTAGCCGTCGAGGGCCTGGAGGTTGAGCGTCTCGGCGACGACCCCCTGGGCGGGGAAGGAGGCGTCGCCGTGGATCACGATCGGCACCGCCGCGTCGCTGTCCTGCGAGGCGCGGGCGCCCACACGCGAGGTCTGGGCGGCGCGGGTGGCGCCCTCGACCACAGGGGAGACGTACTCGAGGTGGCTCGGGTTGGACTCGAGGTTGACGCGGATGGCGCCCCCGTCGGGCAGCAGGTAGGTGCCCTGGGTGCCGTGGTGGTACTTCACGTCGCCGGTGCCGCCCTGGGGGATCGTCGTGACCGCCTCGAGCGTGGAGGCACCCTCGAACTCGGCGAAGATCGTGTCGTAGGCCCGCCCGAGGTTGTGGGCCAACACGTTCAGCCGCCCGCGGTGGGCCATCCCCACGACGACCTCCTGACCTCCGTTCGCGGCCGAGAGCTGGATCAGGTCGTCGAGCATCGGGACCGTCATGTCGAGCCCCTCGATCGAGAACTGGTGCTGGCCGAGGTAGGCCTTGTGCATGAACCGCTCGAGCGCGTCGACCTCCACCAGCCGCCTCAGCAGCTTCCTGGATTCCTCGTGGGAGAGCTGCCTGCGGAACGCCCCAGACTCGATGTGCTCCCTCAGCCACACCCGCTGGCGGTGTGAGGCGATGTGCTCGATCTCGTAGGCGATCGTCCCGCAGTAGGTCTCGAGCAGCTGCGGGAGGGCGTCGGCGAGGGTGGCCCCTGAGACGTACACCTGGAAGATGCTCGCCGGCAGCTTCGCCTGGATCTCCGGCGTCAGTCCCAATGCCGTCGGATCGAGCCCAGGGTCGCCCTCGGGCTCGGAGCCGAGCGGATCCAGGTGGGCGGCGAGGTGACCGTGGCTGCGCACCCGGCTGACGAACGTGCTCGCCCCGTGGACCGCCCCAAGCAGGTCTTCGCCGGCCGGCGCGAGGCCCACCTCGGCCGGCCGCGGGGGGGCGATCGGTGTGGGCGGCTCGGGGGCGGGTCCGAGCTCGGCGCCCAGCGAGGAGAAGACCGTCTCGTAGAAGCCCCCACCGCCCTGGAGGTGCTCCTCGATCAGGGCGAGGAAGCGCCCCGACTCCGCCCCCTGGATGATCCGATGGTCGTAGGTGGAGGTCATCGTCATGACCTTCTCGGCCCCGATCGCCTCGCCGACGTTGCCGAGGCCGACGGGGTAGGCGATCGAGCCGGTGGCGACGATCGTCCCCTGCCCGGTCATCAGCCTCGGCACCGAGGCCACCGTCCCGAGCCCGCCGGGGTTGGTGAGCGTGATGTTGGCCCCTACGAGGTCATCCGCCGTGAGGGTGTTCGTCCGAGCTCTCTCCACGAGTGCGTCGTAGGCGGCCAGGAAGTCCGCGAAGGACAGGCTCCCGGCGTCCACGATCACGGGCACCATCAACGTGCGAGATCCGTCCTTCTTCTCCACGTCCACGGCCAGACCGAGGTTGACCCGGCCGTCCTGCACCCGATGGGGCTTGCCGTCTATCTCGAGGAAGTGCTCGCTCATCACGGGCATGTCGCTCGCCGAGCGGACGATCGCATACGCGATCAGGTGGGTGAAGGACACCTTCTGTCCAGCGGCCTTCAGCTCTCGCCTCCGGGCGTCGAGGACCGTGACGGTGAGCGTTCGGAAGCTCGTCGCGGTGGGGATCGAGCGGGACTCCTCCATGTAGCGGGCGAGCGCCGCCGCTCCACCCCGCAGCGGTACGGAGCTCGCCCCGTCGGACGGCCCCGCGGCGCCGTCGGCGCCCGCCTGTCTCTCGCTGCCGTCCCGGGCAGCGGAGAGAACGTCGGACTTGGTGATCCGTCCTGCCACGCCGGTGCCGCTCACCTCGGCGAGGTTCACCCCCTCCACGGCGGCCGCCCTGGCGGCCACCGGGGAGACCTTGGTGCCCTCGGGGGCCGCTGCTGCCGGCGCGGGGGCCGTGCTTCCCGCCGGCGTAGGGGCCGCCGGTCCGGTGCCGTCCCCAGCGGTGGCGGGGGTCGGCTGCGCCGTGGCCTGCGGCGCGGTCGCGGACCCCGCCTCGTGCGCGTCCTCCGAGCCGGAGCCGGCGGGCGTCCGGCCGCCGACGGAGATGCGGGCGATGACCTGCCCCACGGTCACCGTCTCGCCCTCCTCCACGAGGATCTCGCTCACGGTCCCCGCTGCCGGCGAGGGCAGCTCGAGATCGACCTTGTCCGTCGATATCTCGACGATCGTCTCATCGAGCTCGATCGGCTCTCCGACCTTCACACGCCATTCGAGGATCGTTCCCTCGGTGACAGACTCTCCCGCGGCAGGGGTAACGACGTCTATCGTCTGCACTGCCGTGGTGCTCGTAGCCATCGGTCTCTAACTCTAGCGCTAGTCCGGGGCGAGGGGTCGGAGGCTGCTCAGCGCTCGGTCGGGGACCCCGGGACGGGCGCCGGCGGCGGTTCGGACGGCGATGCGGGGTGGGCTCGGCGGCCCTGCTCGCGGACGAACTCGAAGCTCCCGACGAACGGCCCCAAACCCCCGAGGACGGCGACGGCGACGCCGAGGCGAAGCGGGATGACGCGCAGGCGAACCGCTGCGATGCACACGATCGACATCACGATCCACAGGATTCCGTGCGTCCATCCGAGCACGAGCGTGGGGGCCGCCAGTCCGGCGATCGCGCACACGATCAGGCTCAGGTAGACGACAGAGTGAAAGAAGGAAGTCCACTTCAGCCGGGTGAACGTCAGCGGCCCGACAGCTTCGGAGAGCCTCGGGCCGGACTCGGTGTCACGGCCGGCCGAGGTGCCGTGTCCGGGCGGCGGCTGGGCTGCCGTGTCGGTGGAGGCGTTCACTCCGAGAGCCACCGTGCCATCCGCGGTAGGGCCTCGCCGGCCTCGGCGGGCCACTCGTCGATGTCGCTCGGCCACCAGGCAAAGGCATCGTGCTCGTGATCGGGGTGCACCGCGTCCTCGACACCCGCCGAGAGCCATGCCTGCCCGACGAACATCACGAGGGCGTGGGGAAGCAGCAGCAGCGCCTCCCCCCGCACCCGCTCGGGGATGACCGCCCACTCCTCCTGCAGCTCCCGGACGAGGGTGTCGGCGGGGCTCTCTCCGAGGTCGACGGCGCCGCCGGCTCCCAGCGCCCACCGTCCAGCCCACGAGGCGACCCACGGCGCCCGCCTGCCCGCCAGCCAGCGGCCGTCGGAGGAGCGGGTGACGCAGAGGGCGGCGACGCTGCAGGATGCGTCCTCGGCGACCAGGCGCAGCGCCCACCGCAGGGGTTGCAGCTCGATCTCGATCCCGTCCTGTGCCTCGCGAAAGCTGACCAGCCGGGCGGCCATGCCGTCGTGGCTTGGGGATCCCCGCTTCTGCAGATCCCTGATCGCGGCGTCCGCCGCCAGCGAGTGCTCGGGAGAGGGCTCGAACTGCTCGTCCGTCCAGCTGGCCTTGACGTGGTCGATCGCCCAGGGCCCTCGGGCGAGGATCTCCGGCGCGTGGTTGTTGAGCTTGGACTCGGTCGACACCCTTTCAGAAAGGCTAGTGAATGGGGCCACCCACCCCGTCGTCCCCTCGAGAACCAGGCCGGACGGCGGCGCATACACTCAGGCGGGTGAGCGCCAGCCGCCGAAGCAGCCCTCTGCCGTGAAGGTCGCCGTGCTGGGGCCGGGAGGCGTGGGAGGTCTGCTCGGGGGGGTCCTGACCCGGACCGGGACCGACGTGGTGGTCGTCGCGCGGGAGCCCACCGCGGCGGTGATCGCAGAGCGGGGCATCAGCGTGCGGAGCGTGACGTTCGGGGAGTTCGTCGCCCGGCCGGTGGCCGTCCCGTTCCTGCAGGAGCCCGTCGACGCACTGATCGTGGCGACCAAGGCCGCCGGCCTGGCCGGGGGCGTGGAGCGGATCGGCGTCCAGCCGGCGGTCGTGCTGCCGCTGCTCAACGGCCTCGACCACATCGACCGCCTGCGGGAACGCTTCCGGCCGGACTCCGTCCTCGCCGGCTCGATCCGCGTCGAGGCGGACCGCCCGGAGCCAGGGGTGGTCGTGCACACGAGCCCATTCCTGCTCGTGAGCATGGCGGGGGGCGACGCCCTTTCCAGGTCCCCCAGGGATGCCCTTGCCCTTGCGCTCGCCGATGCCGGGGTGCCGGTCAGCGTGCTCGACTCGCAGGCT
>DATFZP010000350.1:0-8590 GCA_035314405.1 Solirubrobacteraceae bacterium
GTGATCTACGCCGCGTCGGGCAACTGCCACGTCTACGTGGACGCCTCCGCCGACCTCGACCGGGCCGAGGCGATCGTGATCAACGCCAAGACCCACCGGCCGGGGGTCTGCAACGCCGCCGAGACGCTGCTCGTCCACGAGGCGATCGCAGGCGAGTTCCTGCCGAGGATGCTCCTCCGCCTGGCGGCCTCCGGGGTGCTCCTCCGCGGCGACGAGCGCGTGCGCGCCCTCGTCGGCGAGACGGACCCCGGGAGCGGGCCGATCGACGGCGGGGGTGCTCCGGCGGTCAGGCTCGAGCCCGCCCAGGAGGAGGACTGGGCGAGCGAGTACCTGTCGCTGACGCTCGCGGTCGCGGTCGTCGAGTCGACCGAGGATGCGATCGAGCACATCGGCAGGTATGGAAGCGGTCACTCCGAGGCGATAGTCACCCGTGAGACCGCCAGCGCCCGGGCGTTCCAGCGGGGCGTAGACGCAGCCTGCGTGTACGTCAACGCCTCCACCCGCTTCACCGACGGAGGCGAGTTCGGGATGGGGGCGGAGATCGGCAACTCAACGCAGAAGCTCCACGCCCGCGGGCCGATCGGCCTGCGCGAGCTGTGCACCTTCAAGTACCTCGTCGAGGGCGACGGGCACGTCCGCGCTTGACGGTCCGGCGTCCCGGATCGGGATCCTCGGGGGCACCTTCAACCCGCCCCATCTCGGGCACCTCGCGGTCGCTCGCAACGCGCTCGAGGGGCTCGCGCTTGGGCGGGTTCTGCTGATGCCCGCCCACACGCCCCCCCACAAGCCGTCCGGGGAGGACCCCGGCGCTGAGCACCGGCTGCGGATGTGCGAGCTGCTCGTGGCCGGCACGGACGGGCTGTCGGCGTGCTCGCTGGAGATCGACAGGGGGGGCCCGTCCTACACGGTCGATACCCTGAGGGCCGTACATGCCAGCCATCCGGACGCTGAGCTGACGTTCATCGTGGGGGCCGACGTGGCGAGCACGATCGCCTCCTGGCGTGAACCGCAGGCGCTGCTCGCGCTCTCCGATCTGGCGGTCGTGCCGCGCGACGGGTTCGACCCGCGGGTGGTGCTCGAGACGATCGCGCGCATCGAGCCGAGCCCGGCCGCCACGGCCGCCACGGGCACCCCGGCCCCGACCGTCAGCTTCCTGGAGATGGAGAGGATCGATGCCTCCTCCTCGATGGCGCGCGAACGTGCCGCCCGGGGGGAGCCGCTGGAGGACCTCGTCGGCAGCGAGGTGGCCCGCTACATCGCCGAGCACTCTCTGTACCGTCCACGCTCGGAGGAGGGGGGCTGATGGGTCCCGGGGAGCTGGTCGAGGAGATCGCCCGCTACGCGGCCGACAAGAAGGCGATCGATCTCGTCGAGCTGGACCTGCGGGGGGTGCTCGGGTACACCGATTACTTCCTCGTCTGCTCAGGCAACACCGGCCGCCAGGCAAAGGCGATCCACGACGGCATCCTCGAGGGTCTCAAGCACGATCACGACACCCTGCCCAGGCGCGTGGAGGGCTCGGCGGCGGCCGGCTGGATCCTGATGGACTACCTCGACGTGGTGGTCCACATCTTCACCCCCGAGACGCGCGAGTTCTACCGGCTCGAGCAGCTGTGGGGAGAGGCCCCCGCGCGGATGGCCGGCGCCGAGCAGCGCTGACCGGCGGTGAGCTCGACCGCATCCGGTCACACGCCTCGCCTCACCGCCGTGCTGCGGGAAGGCGAGCGGGTGACCTCGCTTGAGCTGTTCTTCGACCTGGTGTTCGTGCTCGCACTCACCCAGTGCACGGCCCTGATCGCGCTCAGGCCGAGCTGGGAAAGTGTGCTCAGGGCGATGCTCGTGCTCGGCGTGCTGTGGTGGTCGTGGGTCGGCTACGCCTGGCTCACCAGCGTGGTAGATCCCGAGGAGGGGTCGGTGCGCCTGGTGATGTTCGCGGCGATGGCGGCGCTGCTCGTCGCCTCCCTGTGCGTGCCGGGTGCGTTCGCCGGCGATGCCGTCCTGTTCGCATGCGCCTACGGTGCCGTGCGGGCGGCCCACATCGCCCTGTTCATGCTCGCCAGCCGCGACGACGAGCCTCTGCGCCACTCGGTGGTCGGCCTGGGGGCGAGCACGGCGATAGGCGTCGGGCTACTGTTTGCGGCCGCCTTCACCTCAGGCGGGCTGCAGCTGGGCCTGTGGGGGCTCGCCCTTCTGATCGACATGGGGGGGCCGTATCTGTTCGGCGCCGAGGGATGGAAGCTCGTCCCCGGCCACTTCGCCGAGCGCCACGGGGCGATCATCATCATCGCCCTCGGCGAGTCGATCGTCGCGATCGGCGCGGGTGCCAGCGCCGCCCTCGGCGCAGGGGTGGCGGCCGCCGCCGTGCTGGGGGTGGTCGTATCGGGGGCGCTGTGGTGGCTGTACTTCGACGTAGTGGCGATCGTCGCCGAGCGGCGCCTCTCGAAAGCGCCCGAAGGCCGCGAGCGCAACGAGATCGCCCGCGACTCCTACTCCTTCCTGCACTTCCCGATGGTCGCCGGCATCGCACTCGTGGCGGTCGGTCTGAAAAAGACCCTCGGCCACGTCAGCGACCCGCTCGGCCTCGTGCCCGCCGCAGCGATGCTCGGGGGAGGGGCGCTCTACCTCCTGGGCCACGTCGCCTTCAGGTGGCGCAACGTCCACAGCCTCAACACCCAGCGGCTCGCCTGCGCGGCGGTGCTCCTGGCCCTGATCCCCCTCGAGGCCCACATCGCACCGGCCTCGCTGGCGACCCTCGCCGTGTTCGCAGCGTTGCTCTCGGGGCTGATCCTGTACGAGTACGTCCGCTTCGCCGAGGCACGCGATCGCGTCCGCCATCAGCTCGCCCGCGAAAGCGCCCCCGACTGAGCGACCCGCCGCCCTCCGCGAGCCATGTAGGCGAGGATCGCGCCCTGGGTGAGCAGCGCCACGGCGCTCGCCAGCGCGAACGCCGCCGCCACCCCCAGGGCCGGCAGGCCGACGGCGAGGGCGAAGCAGAAGAGGGCGAAGGCCCCATAGCCGCCGAGCAGCCAGCGCAGCAGGTGCTGGACCTCGTGAGACCCCCGCTGGGCGTGGGTGAACGTGGCGAGGACCGTGGCGATTATCGGAAACGGGGCGAGCAGGCCGCTGAGCTGGGGGCCGAGCCAGCCCGCCGCGGCGGTCAGACAGACCACGAGGGCGAGGGCGCAGACGGCCCTCATCGGAAGGTCCCAGGAGGGGGCCTGGGCCGCGGAGCGGGCCCTCGGGCGGGGCTTGGGCAGCGAGACGAGCCCGATCGCCAGCCCCGCGAACGCGATCGCCAGGGCGACCCCGGCGGTGACCGACAGCGCGCTGAACACCGCCGTCGCCAGGCCGAAGGCGAGCCACCCGGCGAGCATGCTGGCGCCCCAGAAGGCCCGGCCCGAGAGCCTCGCATACACGACCACGAAGGCGATCAGCGAGACCAGCCCGAGCAGCGTCCCGACGGCGGCTCCAGCCGCGAACGAGCGTCCGTCGGTGAGCGCGTAGGCGAGCAGGATCGGCCCCGCCACGACCGGCAGTCCGGCGATCAGCCCGCCAACCCGAGGCCCGTAGCGACGGGCAGTCAGCGAGGCGCCGACGACGAAGCTCGGCGCGAGCAGCAGCTTGACCGCGAGCAGTCCCACGCATGCATGATTGCGCACCCGCCGGCCCCGGTGCCGCCGGTGGGTTGGCATTTGACGGGCGAGGAGGGACCTGGCATGCTCGCCCAGCCTGATGTTCCTCGCCCCTCCACATTCACCGCGAGTGGCCGCCCGCCTTCGCACCTGCGCGCTCGTGGCGGTGGCGGTCGGCCTGTCCGCCTGCGGCAGCAGCACCTCGGCCCCGGCCCAGACCAAGGCGCCGGCGAGCACCCCCGCCGTGGCCACCGCCGCGGCCGGCACCCCGACGGCCACCGCTCCGGCCCAGACCCAGACGGTCGCGACCGCGGCGACGTGCCCCAGCCCGGAAACTCTCGCCGTCTCGGCGCATCAGCTGCAGGGCGCCGAGAAGCGCTACGCGACCGAGCAGCGGGGCACCACGATCCACCTCGACCTGGAGCGCATCGCCCACGACCCGGTCCTCATATCCGCGCTGCAGTCCGGCAACCTGCACGCCGCCCTGCAGGAGGCCAACGCGCTGACCTTCGGCGAACCCACCCGTCACGTCGTGCGCATCAGGATCACCCGCAACGGGCGGATAATCGTAGACGCCAACCCCTCGTCGTTCTCCGTCGGGGGCTCGAGCCTGCCGCTGTACGGGGCGCACGGGAAGTACCTCGGCCAGCTGACGATCACCGTCCAGGACGTGATCGGCTTCATCAAACTCGTGCAGAAGCTGCTGGGCGCCGAAGTGCTGGTGCGCGCCGCGGACGGCAAAGTGGCCACCTCCCTGCCCGCCGCGGCCCACGCGAAACTGCCCGACACAGGCTGCGTGCAGATCGCCGGAAGCACCTACTACGTGCGGAGCTTCCACACGACGGACTTCACGGGCAGCCTGCTGACGATCTGGACGCTCACGCCCGCCTGAGAGCGGAGAGCCCGCTCCTCGGCGAGCGCGCTCCGCCTCACGATGCGAAGGGCTGGAGGGCCCCTGGAGGCTCGACATCGGTGCGTGGTGTGACGTCGGGTGCGGGAGCCTTGGGCCGGTGGCCTCAGTGACTGTCCGTCGCTACGGACCTGGAGACGCGGCGCGGGGACACGCCCGCGCCTGCTGTGGTTTGCTTTGCTCGGAACGGCGGCCCAACTACAGCGGTCGTCTCAAGGCGGACAAGGGAGGGCTCTAATGAGTGCGACGGAGATCGACGAGGCTAAGCTCGAAGCCTTCATGGGGCAGGCGGTAACCGACATGGCCGCGATCATCAGCGCGCCCCTGATGATGATCGGCGAGAAGCTGGGTCTCTACAAGGCAATGGCTGGGGCCGGGCCCCTGACCTCGGCGGAGGTCGCCGAGCGTTCGGGAGCGGCCGAGCGCTACGTGCGCGAGTGGTTGGGCAACCAGGCGGCGGGCGGGTATGTGACCTATGATCAACAGACCGATCGCTACACGCTGCCAAACGAGCACGCGCTCGCGCTCGCGGACGAGGACAGCCCCTTCTACATCCTCGGCGTCTACGACTCGATCGCCTCGCTGTACGCGGACGAGGACAAGATCACCGAGGCCTTCCGCAGCGGCGAAGGCATGGGTTGGCATGAGCACGACCATCGGTTGTTCCGCGGCACCGAGCGGTTCTTCCGGCCGGGCTACCGGGCCCACCTGGTCGGCGAGTGGATTCCCGCCCTGGACGGCGTGCAGGAGAAGCTCGAACGCGGCGCGAAGGTCGCCGACGTGGGCTGCGGCCACGGAGCGTCGACGGTGATCATGGCCCAAGCGTTCCCCAACTCCGAATTCTTCGGCTTTGACTATCACGCCCCGTCGATCGAACGCGCGCACGAGGCGGCGAAGGAAGCGGGCGTCGATGATCGGATCACGTTCGCAGTAGACGCGGCGAAGGAATATCCCGGCCACGGCTACGACCTCGTGTGCGTGTTCGACTGCCTGCACGACATGGGCGACCCCGAAGGCGCCTCGCGGCACGTGCTGGAGACGCTCGACTCGGACGGCACATGGATGATTGTGGAGCCGTTCGCCAACGACTGCGTCGAGGAAAACCTCAACCCAGTCGGGCGGATCTTCTATGGCGCCTCGACCGTGATTTGCACGCCGGCGTCGCTCGCCCAGGAGGTCGGCCTCGCGCTGGGGGCGCAGGCCGGCGAGGCGCGTCTGACGGAGGTGCTCGAACAGGGCGGATTCAGTCGCGTGCGGCGCGCGACCGAGACGCCGTTCAACCTGATTCTGGAGGCACGGCCGTAGTCGGGATGGTGTAGAGAGACATTGGTGTGCTCGAGCCGGCTTGCGCTTAGCGAAGGACGCGAGCGTCTCACGGGCGTTCCAGCGCGCGACTGCCCAGGGATGGGCGCGACTCACGCCGAGCTGTGTCCACGCTGCTGCTTCCCCTCGTGGCGAGAGCCGCACAGGCTCCGCCGCAGGACCACGCGAGCGCAGCCGCGACCTCCGAAAAGGTGTGGCCAATGGAGCTAGTCGGGCTCGAACCGACGACCTCCGCCATGCCATGGCGGCGCTCTCCCAGCTGAGCTATAGCCCCGCGAACGCCCATCCTACCGCCCTGCGACGCGGGCATCCACCGGTGAGCGGCGGTGTCGTGCGCGACGGGGCGGCGGTCGCCGGCCCGCGGGCTCACTGCCCGGGCATGAACTCCGGGACGTCGAGATCCTCGTCGGGATCCGACGCCGGTCTGTGCCCCGTGCCCGCTCCGCCCGAGCCTCCCCGGCCCTCCCTGCCGCCGGGCACGGTCTGATCCAGACGTGCAGTCAGCCCGCCGTGGGCGAGCCGAACGTCTCTAAGCAGTCGCTCGGCGTTGTTGCGCAGCGAGACCGACAGCTCCTGCAGGTGGCGGGAGAGCTCGGTCCCCTCGGCGAGGACGTCGCGGGCGACCAGGTGGGCCTCGGTCGTGAGCTCGCGGGCTTCCGAGCGAGCCCTCGACTTGATCTCCCTCGCTCGATCCTCGGCCTCCTCTCCGAGCCGGGCCAGCTCCTCGCGGCCGTCCCTCAGCACGCGCTCGCTGTGCTCGTCGGCCGCCGCGGCGATCCGCTCGGCCTCTGCCCGGGCGGCGGTGAGCAGCTCCCCGGCCTCGGTACGGTCGACGGTGAGCAGCTCCTCGGCCTGCTCCCGGGCGGCGGCGAGCAGGCCCTCGGCCTCCGCCCGGGCGGCGGCGAGCAGGCCCTCGGCCTCTGCCCGGGCGGAGGCGAGCAGCTCCCCGGCCTCCGCCTTCGCCGACTCTCGGAGCTGAAGCAGCTCGGCTGCGGCCTGGCCCCGGGCCCGCTCGGCGTCCTCGTACAGGCCCGCGATGGCGGCGAGGGCGTCATTGCGAACCGTCTCCGCCTGATGGCGGGCCGCCGCCAGCAGCTCCTCCCCCTCGTCCTCGGCGGCCTGCACCCGATTGTCGGCCGCCCGATCGGCCTCGGCGATCCGCTCCCTGGCCCTCGCCTCGGCCTGCTCCCGCAGCTCAGCCGCGGCCCGTTCTGCCGCCGCCACGATGCTCGCCACGCGGCCCGGCGTCTCGCCCAGCCGGAGGGCATCCGCCGCCGGCTCCTCCCCGAGGTGTTCCGACTCGCCGCAGCTGTGTGCCTCCATCCAGCCATCGTAGAGCGCCGGAGCGCACGGGGTGCGTTCTCGCGCCAGCGCTCCCGCTAACCTGCGACTCCGTATGGCAGAGCGCCGCTACGAACCCCACGAGATCGAGGCCAGGTGGCAGGCGGTGTGGGCGAGCGAGCACACCTGGGAGGTGTCCAACGACCCAGATGCGGAAACTCGACCCGAGACGCTCGGGGGCTCCGCCCGGGGCGGGGGCACCGCGCAGAGCTCATACGTGCTCGAGATGCTCCCGTACCCGAGCGGCGAGCCTCACATCGGCCATCTGAAGTGCTATTCGGTCGGTGACGCGATCGCCCACTTCCACCGGCGGTTGGGCCTTCGCGTCCTGCACCCGATGGGCTACGACGCGTTCGGGCTGCCGGCCGAGAACCACGCGATCAGGACCGGGGTGCACCCCCGCGTCTCGACCGCCGAGTCGATCGCCTCCTTCCAGCGTCAGTTCCGCTCCTGGGGGATATCGATCGACTGGTCGCGGGAGCTGGCCACCCACGAACCGTCCTACTACCGCTGGACCCAGTGGATCTTCCTCGAGCTGTTCAGGGCCGGTCTCGCCTACCGCAAGGAGGCCGCCGTGAAGTGGTGTCCCAACGACCAGACGGTGCTCGCCAACGAGCAGGTCGACGCCGAGGGTCGCTGTGAGCGCTGCGGCGCCCTCGTCGAGGTGAGGCAGCTCGAGCAGTGGTTCCTGCGGATCACCGACTACGCCGAGCGCCTGCTCGGAGACCTCGACGGGATCGACTGGCCCGAGCACGTGAAGACGATGCAGCGCAACTGGATCGGGCGCAGCGAGGGGGCCGAGGTTACGTTCCGCTGCGAGGAACTGGGGATCGACTACCCCGTGTTCACGACCCGACCCGACACCCTGTTCGGAGCCACGTTCTTCGTGATGGCTCCCGAGCACCCCGATGTCATGCGCCTCGCCCGGGGGACGCCCCTCGAGGGTGCCGTGAGGGACTATGTCAACCACGCGCTCAACGAGACCAACGAGGAACGGGGGAACGCCGAGAGGCCGAAGACGGGTGTGCCGCTCGGCCGGTCGGTGACCAACCCCGTCAACGGTCGTCAGATCCCGATGTACGTCGCCGACTACGTCCTGATGGAGTACGGCACCGGGGCGATCATGGCGGTGCCCGCCCACGACGAGCGTGACAACGCCTTCGCCCGAGCGTACGGCCTGCCGATCGAGTGGGTCATCGAACCGCCGGGGGACGGGGACGAGGGCGCGGGAGGAGCCTTCCCCCCCGAGGACGGGGCCCCCTACGCGGGGGACGGCGTGCTGAGGAACTCCGACCCCGAGTTCGACGGCATGGACAACCGCGAGGCGCTCGCCGCGATCGTGGAATGGCTCGACCGCGAGGGCAAGGGTCACGCGTCCGTCAAC
>DATFZP010000351.1:0-2475 GCA_035314405.1 Solirubrobacteraceae bacterium
TAGAGGTCGTCCATTCTCAGCGGCTCCCTCGGGCCCTCACAGCCCGAACACCTCGCGTCCGGCCAGCAGCGCGTCGATCAGCGCGTCCACGTCCGACGGGTCGTTGTACACGCCCACGCTCGCCCGTGCCGTCGCACCCACCCCCAGGCAGCGCAGCAGCGGCTGCGCGCAGTGGTGGCCGGCGCGAATGCACACGCCGCCCCGGTCCACGAGCTCGGCGACGTCGTGCGGGTGGATGCCCTCGACGGTGAACGACGCGAGGCCACCACGGCGGTCCGCCCCGGGGGGCCCCACGACGCGCAGGCCCGGCACCTCCGCCAGACGCTCGAGCATGTACGCAGTCAACGAGCGCTCGTGGGCGCGCACCCTCTCCATGTCCAGCCCGTCGAGGTACTCGACCGCGGCGGCCAGCCCGACCGCCTCGGCGATCGGCGGCGTGCCGGCCTCGAACTTGTACGGCAGCTCGTTCCACGTCGCCGACTGGAAATCGACCGAGGCGATCATGTCCCCGCCCGTCAGGAACGGCTCCATCTCCTCGAGCAGCCCTCGGCGGCCGTGCAGCACGCCGATACCCGTCGGCCCGAGCGCCTTGTGGCCGGTCCACGCGTAGAAGTCCACCCCCAGCGCCTCCACGTCGACCGGCAGGTGCGGGACCGCCTGCGCCCCGTCCACCAGCGTGAGCGCCCCCGCCGCTCGTGCACGCGCGGCCATCTCGGCCACCGGGTTGATCGTGCCGAGCACATTCGAGACGTGGGCGAACGCCACCAGGCGCACGTCGCCACGCGCCAGCTCGGCGTCGAGCGCCGCCAGCGACAGCTCGCCGCGCTCATCCACCTCCAGGTAGCGCAGCTGTGCGCCCCGCTCGCGGCAGAGCACCTGCCACGGAACGATGTTCGCGTGGTGCTCCATCTGGGTGATGAGCACGGCGTCGCCCGCGCTCACGTTCGCCCGGCCCCAGGAGTGGGCGACCAGGTTGATGGCCTCCGTCGCGTTCTTGGTGAAGATCGTCGTCTCGGGTTGTCCCCCCGCGAACGCCGCCACCCGCCTGCGCGCGCCGTCGTATGCCGCGTCGGCCTCCTGCGCGAGCACGTACACGCCCCGGTGCACGTTCGCGTTGTGGTTACGCAGGTGATCCGCCTGCGCCTCGATCACCGCCTCCGGCTTCTGCGAGGTGGCGGCCGAGTCCAGGTAGATCAACGGGCGCCCACCGGGTTTCCGCGAGAAGATCGGAAAGTCAGCCCGCACCCCCGCCCCACCCCCGGAGGGGGTGCTCATCAAAAGGTCACTCTCAACGACTGGTGGCATAAGTCTCGATGTCCCTCCGAGCGGCCGCCAGCTTGCCCGCCACCTTCCCTCGGATGATGTCGGCGAGCGCCTCGTCCTGGAGCTCGGCGAGGAGCGGCTCGAAGAACCCCTCGACGATCACCCTCACGGCCGCCGGTCGGTCGAGCCCGCGGGTCTGCATGTAGAAGATCGCCGCCTCGTCGAGCTCCCCCACGGTGCCGCCGTGGGAGGCCGAGACGTCGTCCGCGGACACGAGCACCGAGGGAATCGCGTCGATGCGGGCCTTGGGGGAGAGCATCATCGAGTGGATCTGCAGGTAGGTGTGGGTCCTCTGCGCCCCCGGGTCGATCTGGATCAGCCCCTCGAAGCTCGCCCGGCTCTCGCCGGTGGCGGCTCCACGCCAATGGACGTCTCCCCCCGACGGCCCCGTCTCGTGGAGGTCCACCGCGAACACGTCGAGGTGCTCCTGCTCCTCGGCGAAGAACAGGCCGCGAAAGGCCATGTCCCCGCCCGGCTCGGCGATCGCGAGCTCGAGGTGCTGGCGGACGAGATGGCCCCCGAGCAGCGACGGGAGCCAGTGGCAGTATGCGTCCCTCCCCACGGTCACCACCCGGGTGGAGACGTCGAAGACCTCGCCCCGGCCCCAGTCCTGGACCTGGGCCAGGCGGCAGCGGGCGCCGTCCTGGAGGTAGAGCTCGAAGGCGCCCGCGTGCAGGGCCTGGCCGTCGAAGTCCTCAGCCAGGTCGTACTCGTGGACGCGGAAGTCGCTCATCGGGCCGCCGAGGACGAGCGTGCGGCCGTACTGGGCCACGCCCGGGCGCTCGATCGCATAGACGATCTCGAACGGCTCCTTCACCACCACTCCGGCCGGCACGTGCAGGAACGCGCCGCCGCTCCAGAAGGCCGCGTTGGCGGCCTCGAGCTTGTGACGGTCGATCGGCAGCCGCTTGGAGTACCACCGGCCGACGAGCTCGCCGTGCTCTCGGAAGGCGTCCTCCAACGAGCACAGGATCACTCCCTGGCCGGCCACGGAGGGGTCGAGCTCGACGTGGACCACCTCGCCGCCGCTCTGAACGATCCGGCCGGCCCTGGGGCGGTCGGGGAGCGTGCGGTCCACGACGTCCGGCACGGCCCCCGGCTGCTCCCCGTCGCCACCGCCGCCGGTCTTCAGCGAGTCCAGGTCCAGGCCCT
>DATFZP010000352.1:0-4752 GCA_035314405.1 Solirubrobacteraceae bacterium
TGTCATACGCTCTGGTCGGAGCCGTTTCCGCCGTTCTCACAGCGACCTTGGCCACGAACGTGATCATCGTTGTCGCGTCTCGTGCATTCGCCGCCTACTATGCGCTGCAATGCGTATCTGCACTTCGCACCAGCGACCGGCGCCGTGCGCGCGTCGGTTATGGCGCTTTGTCGATCGTCATGCTCGCGATCGCCGCGCTGGCCAAGCCCGCCGAATGAGCACCCCGTGCAGCGCCATCGGTGTCGGCTGCACACTCTCGTGCGGCGAGACACGCGTTTTTCTATGACCCATCAAGCGACACTCCCAAGGGACCGAGTTCCGATCATCAGCGACGTCGCCGGTTAAGCTACCGCTCTGCCGATGGCGATGCGGAGGCCCGCTCGTCGCCAACTCGGACTACTGAGCGAAGCCCGAGTGCGTCGCTCGAGGACTGGCACACGCTCGCACGCGCCTGACAAAGCGGAAGCACTCGCCTCGCCGGGTCGCGTCCCAAAGCCGCGGCGAAGTTACAGCAGCTTTGGGACGCGACCGAGAGACGTCCACGACTGCTCGTCCTCGTCCCAAGCGGGCACGAGATCGGCGGCAACGATGGCGACCGCTCGCCGAAGCAAAGCAGGCACCGCAGCCCTCCTTACCGCGCTGAGCGCGTCGCTGCGGCGAGCCAGCCAGATGCTCGCGCGATCGCTAGAGCAGGTCTTTGCCTGGCGTCGCGTTGCCGGCTCGGTCAGACGCTTACGCGGTAGTGGAGGTGAACGACGCCGTTTCGGAACCGGCGCTCATCGAGAAGTTCGAGTTGCGCGCGGTGGCGGCACCCCACCCCGCGCCATTGGGCACAAATGGGCACAAGACGGAACGTCCGGGCTAGATCGCACCGGGTCCACCTCACGCTAGATGCCCGGCACTTGCAGGGTGTATCCCTTTGCCTTTTGGGTTGGCCGGCGACTACCCACCTCCTACGTGCCAGTTTGGAGATTCCCCATCTCGTCGTCCGGAGCAGCCGACCCTGGATCAGAACGTGCACCTTTGCAGGCACTTCTCCAATGGAGCCAACCGGGATCGAACCGGTGACCTCCTGCTTGCAAAGCAGGCGCTCTCCCAGCTGAGCTATGGCCCCAGGGGATCCGATTCTAATGCGTGGCTTGCTCCCTGCCGCTGCGAAGCCCTCCGGTGGCCGGCGGCCATTTCGGGTTCGCTCCACGATTCATTCGGTCGGGAACAGGTAGGGTGCCCCCGTGGTGCGATATGAGCTGGCCGACAAGGTCGCCCTCGTAACGGGTGGCGCGAGGGGGATCGGCTTCGCCACCGCCAAGGCGCTCGTGGGCCGTGGTGCATCGGTTGCGATCGCGGACCTCGACCAGGCCGCGTCCGAGCAGGCGGCTTCCCAGCTCCACGACTCCAGGGCGATCGGGTTGGCGGCCGACGTCACCGATCGGGGGGCCGTCCAGCGTGCCGTGGCGAGGACCGTCGAGCGCTTCGGCGGCCTCGACGTCGTGGTGGCCAACGCGGGGATCGCCTCGAGGGTGGCCACCTTCCGGGCGATGTCCACCGAGAGCTTCGAGCGGGTCCTCGACGTGGACCTGATGGGGGTCTACCGGACGGTCGACGCGGCTCTCCCGGAGGTGATCCGCCGAAGAGGGCACGTCGTCGTCATCTCCTCGATCTACGCCTTCACCAACGGCGCCGGAGCGGTGCCCTACGCGATGAGCAAGGCAGCCGTCGAGCAGCTCGGCCGAGCCCTGCGGGTGGAGCTCGTCCAGCACGGCGCCAGCGCCAGCGTCGCCTACTTCGGCTTCATCGACACCGAGATGGTCCACCGGGCCATCGACCAGGACCCCCTCGCCCATGAAATGCTCGCGAACCTCCCCTCTCCTCTTCGCAAGCGCCTCTCACCGGATGTCGCCGGCCGGGCGATCGTGCGGGGCATCGAGCGCCGGCAGCCCCGGATCATCCGCCCCCGGCGGTGGACGGCGATGTCGGTGATGCGCGGGATCGTCAATCCGCTCACCGACGCCCAGGCGGAGCGCGATGCCAGGGCCCAGGGGCTGATGCGACAGTTCGACGCTCGAGCCGGGGAGGATCAGCCGACGACGGCTTGATCCCCGCCCCCGCGATCCTGCCGCGTCGGGTGGCTGGTCGAGGGCCCTACTCGAAGGACAGGCGATCCTGCCCCGGCACATCCTCGTAGAGTTCCTCCTCGCCCTCCTCGTCGCGATCATCCCACTCGAAGGGAACAGCCTCTGACGGTGGATCGGGGGGGAGCTCGAGCCCCGGGTCCTCATCACCTGAGCCGTGGAGCGCCTTCTCGTCGCCGTCGAGCACCGCGCTCATGTCGAGCTCGGCGGTGTCCTGGCTCGCGCTCGAGAAGTCCGCCAGGCGGCGATCGTCGGGGGCGCGGTCCTGCTCGTCCGCCGGGTGGTCCTCGAGCGCTGCCTCGAATGGCATCTCGTCGGGCTCCTCCGCCGCTTCATAGGGCCCCTCTGGCACCTCGTCGGGCTCCTCCTCGAAGTCCTCCGGATCCTCGACCTCGCCGAGCGCAACGGACACCTCAGGGTCAAGCGCCGCCTGTTCCTCCCGGGCGATCTCGGCCGCATCTCCGCCCCTCCGTCGCTTGAGCTCAAGGTGTTCGCGTATGGCGTCGTCGAGCAGTCCCATTGCGCCCGCAAACGATACTGCGCCGGCACGAACTCCCGCCTCGGACTACACTTCGTCCCCGTCGGCCACTGCCACCGGCACACGTGCAGGGGGGCTATAGCTCAGTTGGGAGAGCGCCTGGATCGCACCCAGGAGGTCGGGGGTTCGAGTCCCCCTAGCTCCACTCCCAGAAGCCCCGTGTTCACGGGGCTTCTGGCTTGAGGGACAGGTCGCAGCAGCCAGCACGGGACGCTTCCCCGGCGCTGGTCGCCGGTCGTGCTGTTCTGGGTCAGCCGCTCCACCACCCGTCCCCGTCCTCAGCCTCCTGCTCGATCTGTTCGAGCGCGAGGTCGGTCCGGCGATCCTCGACCATCGCCTGCAGCGCCTCGCCGATGGTAGGCGCCCACACCTTCCTCGCCACCAGGACCCGTCCCGAGTCCTCGTCGAACTGCTTCCACTCGAGCTCCACCAGCGGCGCACGCGAGGGAGGAGCGTCCGGGGGTATCGGCGCCCCCCAACCGTAGAGGTTGATCTGTGCCTGCCACCCGTGCGGGCAGAGCTCCCCCATCACCGCCAGGGCCTGCCACTGGTCGGCCACCCGCTCCGGTCGCCGGCTGCGCCGGCGCAGGTGGATGGCGATCATCACGCACCCCACCGCCATCACGGCGATCAGGGGCACGATCACGAACGTTTCATACAGGGGCGCGTAGGTGCTGCCCCCCCGGTAGCTGGCGATCACCGATGCGACGCTCGCCGCGCTCATGCCACCCACGTCGATCGGCCCGATCCGGCCCGAGGAAGCAGATGCCACGCGCCTGCTCTCATAGCTCTTCCAGAGTACCTCCCCCGGGAAGACTCCGCATCACGTTCGAATTGGACCCTCTCCTGCCCGGGGCTGATCCCCCACCCGCCCCGATTCAGCCAGGGCGATTCCCCTGATCGAGTCCGGCGTCAGCTCGTCGAGGGATGCGATCGTCAGGTCGGCGAGGCTGAGTGCCTCCCTCCCCGGGGGAAACTCGCGGTTGGGCACCGCCACCACCACCATCCCGGCAGCGGCGGCCGCGCGCAGGCCGTTGCTCGAGTCCTCCACGGCGACGGCTCGCCCCGGATCCACCCCGAGCTTGCCGGCTGCAGCGAGATACACATCGGGCGCGGGCTTTCCCCGCGCCACCTCTTCGGCGGAGACGGTCGCCCTGAAGCACCCCGCGACGCCACTCAGGGACAGCACTGCGTCGATCGCCGGCCTGTTCGCCGAGGAGGCGAGACCGACCGGCCAGACCGCAGCGATCCGCCGGACGGCCGCGAGCGCCCCCGGCAGGAGCGGCAGCTCCCGTTCATAGGAGGCGAGCAGGCGGGCGAGCACCCTTTCGTTGATCTCTCCCGGCTCGAGCGCCACCCCCAGCTCCTCGGCGAGGTAACGCGACCACTCGGGAGAGCTCATTCCCATCATCTCTCTCGTCGCGTCCTGCCCCCAGTGCCCTCCCGCTTCCTCCACGACCTCCCGGCGCGCCCGATCCCACGCCGGCTCGGAGTCGATCAGAACGCCGTCGAGGTCGAAGACCACGGCTTCAACGTCGGCCCTCCCGCTCACGCCACGAATGATCTCTCAGCAGCCAGCGGTTGTGACCCCGGGCAGCCCTCGGCGACCGCTTCAACTCGGATCGGCGTCCGCCCCCGGACGGGCAGCGCCCCCCCGCTCACGTGCACTCCCCAGGCTGCGGGCGATGCCCCAGGCCCCCAGCGCCGCCCCGGCTGCCAATGGTCCGAAGGTCGGATAGGCGTAACGGGCGTCGTAGCTGTTGCCCGCCTCGGCGAACACGACCGAGAGGATCGCCGTGAGCGTGAACAGGAGCGCCCCCGCTCGCGCCCGTCCATGCAGGAACGGAACCCCGGCGATCGCCGCGAGCAGGATCAGGATCAGCAGGGCCCCCTCGATGCGGGTGTGACGCTCATAGAACGAGATCGCCCTGACCGCCCCCGCCGGTCGGTGATAGCCGAGGCTGTGGGGGTAGTAGAGGGCGACTGCCGGCTCGATCGAGCTCTCCCCCCTCGGGTCCAGGAGCGCTTCCCGGATCGATGCCGGCGTGTAGCCCTCGCCCCACCTCGGGAACACGAAGAAGG
>DATFZP010000353.1:0-2362 GCA_035314405.1 Solirubrobacteraceae bacterium
AACTTCGAGCAGATCGCGTGGAGGATCTCCCGATCGAGCCTGTCCAGCCCCCGCTCGTCGACCTCCAGCATCGTCAGCGCCGCCTGCGCCGCCGCGGCGGTCACGATCCCCGCCATCCGCACCTCGGCGTAGTCCCGCACGCGCTTGAGCAGGCGGTTGGCCACGCGGGGGGTCCCGCGGCTGCGGGCGGCGATCGCCCTCGCCCCGTCGTCCTCGAGACCGATCTCGAGGATCTGGGCCGAGCGGCGGACGATGACCGCGAGCTCCTCTGGGGCGTAGGGCTCGAGCCGCGCCTGGATCCCGAAGCGGTCGCGCAGCGGAGTGGTCAGCAGACCGGTGCGGGTGGTCGCCCCCACGAGCGTGAACGGGGGCAGCTCGAGCGTCACGACCCTCGCGCCCGCGCCCTGGCCGACGGTGATCGGCAGGCGGTGATCCTCCATCGCCGGATAGAAGGTCTCCTCGAGCGCCCGCGGCAGGCGATGGATCTCGTCGACGAAGAACACGCTGCGCGGCTCGAGCGCCGTCAGGAAGGCCGCGACGTCTCCCTTGCGCTCGAGCGCCGGGCCGGCCGTCTGCACGAACGGCACCTCGAGCTCCGCCGCGACGATCTGGGCGAGCGAGGTCTTGCCGAGACCCGGAGGCCCGGCCAGCAGCAGGTGGTCGAGCGCGTCGCCGCGGGCCGTGCAGGCCTCGATCGCCACCGCCAGCTGCTCGCGCAGCCCCTCCTGGCCGACGAACTCCACCAGCCGGCGGGGACGCAGCGAGCGGTCGAGCTCGTCCTCTGCGACCAGGTAGGGGGTCTGGATGCGTGCGGCCGTCTCGCTCATCGGCTCACGACGCCGAACGCGCCAGGCGCAGTGCCCGGCCGATCAGCTCCTCGGCGCTGTCGCCGTCGGCGCCCCTCAGCAGCTCGTCTGCCTCGACCGGTCCGTAGCCGAGCTCGAGCAGCCCTTCGCGGGCCAGGGACCGCGGATCGAGGCTCCCGCCCCGACGGGCGGTGATCGTCTCGCCCTCACCCACGCCGCCGTCCGCGCCGACCTTCTCGCGTAGCTCGACGATGATCCTTTCGGCCGTGCGCTTGCCGATCCCCGGCACGGCCTGGAAGCGAGGAGCGTCGCCCGCGGCGATCGCCGCGATCAGCTCCCCGGGCGGCGCGGAGGAGAGCACCGCGAGGGCGACCTTCGGGCCGACCGCCTGGACCGCGAGGAGCATCAGGAACAGCTCCCGCTCCTCTTCGCTGTGGAAGCCGAACAGGCTGAGCGCGTCGTCGCGGACGATCAGGTGGGAGTGCAGCGTCACCTGCTCGCCGACGGCCGGGACGTGTCGCAGCGTCTCGGCCGAGACCGCAGCCCGGTACCCGACGTCCGCGCAGAGGATCACCACGTGATCGACGCGCCGGACGGCGAGCTCTCCCCGCAGCAGGGCGATCACCGTCCCAGCTCCGCGAGCGCGCTCGCCACGGGGGCGGCGTTGGCGTGGCAGATCGCAACCGCGAGCGCGTCGGCCGCGTGGTCGGGCCGCGGCTGCACCGGGAGGCCGAGCAGCGCCGCGACCATGCGGGCCACCTGGTCCTTGTGCGCCCTGCCCGACCCGCAGACCGCCCCCTTGACCTGCTGCGGGGTGTAGCCGGCACAGGGGATCTCGTGCTGGCCTGCGGCCAGCATCACGGCGCCCCGCGCCTGCCCGACGGCGAAGGCCGTGCGGACGTTCTGGCCGAAGTACAGCTCCTCCAGGGCGACCGCCTCGGGCTCATGCTCGCCGATCAGCTCGTCCACCGCCGCGTGGATCCGGGCGAGACGGAGCTCCGGCGCGCACTCCGCGCGGGTCTCGATCACGCCGCCGTCGAGCGCGACCAGGCGCCCGCCGCGACGGACGACCACGCCGTAGCCGGTGCTGGCCAGGCCCGGATCGATGCCGAGGACTATCACGGCCCGTGATTCTGCGCCCGACCTCGGACGCCTGCCTGCCATACGCTGGGAGCCGATGTCCACGGAGCCGATCGACTTCGCCGCCGAGGGCCTGCTCGACGGGCTCGAGGGGGAGGAGCGCAGAGAGCGGGTCGCCCTGCTTCGGCATCTGGTCGCCGACGGGGTGCCGCTCGCCGAGCTGCACAGGACGACGCAGTCGGGGACGCTGATGTTCCTCCCCGCCGACAAAGTGGTCGGGGGGAGCGAGCGCTACAGCGCGGCCGAAGTGGCCGAGCTCTCCGGCATCGAGTTCGACTTCCTCATCAGGGTGCTGCGCGCGATGGGTCTGCCGGTCCCCGACCCCGACGAGCCCGTCCTCACCGAAGCCGCGCTGGAGGCGGCGCGACTGATCGGCGCCGGCCGCGCGGAAGGCATCCCCGACGAGGACAACCTCG
>DATFZP010000354.1:0-5640 GCA_035314405.1 Solirubrobacteraceae bacterium
GAGTGAGCGCCATCGTCTTCGCCGCCAGCCGGGGCCGGGCGGCGAAGACGCCCGTTCCGAGGAGGCCGCCGAGCACCAGCACCGGGATGAGCCGGACCTCCCAGCTCTCCCGCTCGAGCAGGACGATCTGAACCGCCACGGTGCCGAGGATCGCGAGCGCCGCCAGAGCGATGGCCCAGCGGGGTCGGGAGCCGCCCCGGAGCCTGACCAGCGCCACCGCCCCGATCCCCGTCATCGCCCCCGCCGAGGGGGCCAGCGCGGAGACGTAGTAGGGGTGGACGATCCCTTTCGAGAGGCTCAGGACCGTCGCCTCCACCACGAACCACACCCCCAGCACGAGCAGGCAAGCAAGTCGCGGATCCCTCCTGTCGGGCTTGGTCCGCGGATCGGCCCCGCCCCTCCCGCCGGGGTCGGGGTTGGGATCGGTCTCCGGCTTGGCGCCGGGCTCGTAGCCGGGCCCGGCGCCGGGCTCCGCGTCGGCGCCGCGCCTGGCGCCCGGCTCCGCATCAGCTTCGGGCCTGGCACCGGCACCGATGCCGGCCCCGTGCTCGGCGCCGGGGTCGGCCGCGATCTCGGGGTCGGGCCCGGCCGCGGCCGCGCCCTCGGCGTCGGAGTCCGGCTCGCTCCCCCGCCACCACAGCCGCGCGAGGAGCGCTGCGGCGATCATCCCGAACAGGGCGAACGGCACGATCCACCCCGCCTGGTCGCCGAGCCCCTTGCCGAACAGACGGACGGGGCTCGGAGCGCTGCCGAACGGGATCGGGTTGCGGTACCTGCCGTTCGGCAGGAACGTCGATTCCTTGGGCGGGGCCGTGGGCGCGGCCGGATGCTGCCCTGCGGCCGCCGTCCGGCGATGGCCCGCCGGCTGGGGGACGACCGTCGCGCCGGGGAGCAGGAACACCTGCCCGGGCCCGCCGGTCTGGCCTTCCACCCTTCCGAAGCCGTTGTATTCGAACGTCAGCCCGAGCTCGGAGTTGTTCGTGGAGCTGCCGACATAGGGCCGTTCGGCGGCGGGGGTGAGGTCCACGAACGCAATCCAGGAGAAGGACACCACCAGCATCGCGAGGCCCCCGGCAGCCAGCTTCAGAAGTCGCCGGCTGATCGTCCCCGGGGCGCACACGAGATACCCGATGACGATTCCGGGCACGACGAGAACCGCCGCCAGGGTCTTCGTGTTGAACGCCAGCCCGACGAGGACGCCGGTCAGGATGATCGTCCGCCAGCGGCCGCTTTCGATCGCACGCAGCCCGGTCCCGCAGGCCGCGAGCATCAGCAGGATCAGCAGCGGATCCACCCCGTTGTCCCTGGACACCGCGACGAAGCCGGGGAACACCGCGAGCGTCAGCGCGCCGGCGAACGCCGCCACCGTGCCCACCCGGCGGGCGATGATCACGTACAGCAGGGCCACCGTCAGGACCCCCGCGATCGCCTCGGGCAGGAGCAGGCTGAGGGGCGCGAAGCCGAACACCTTCGCGCTCGCCACCTGCACCCACAACCCCAGCGGCGGCTTGTCCACCGACACGAGCCCCCCGGGGTCCGAGGAGGCGTAGAGGAAGTTGTGAAGCGAGACCAGCATCGACTTCACAGCCGCCGAGTAGAAGATGTTCGCGTAGCCGTTCTGGGAGAGCTTCTCGGTGTTCAGCACCGCCGAGACGGCGACGACGATCAGCAGCCCAAGTGGCCTCAGCAGCCGCGGCTCACCGGCGACGGAGGATCCGCCGCGCGCCCGCCGAGCGGGATGCCCCGCCGAGCGGGGCGTGGGGGAGGGCGCCTGCGGGGTGGCGGCTTGGGGGACGGTGTTCATCGGATCGTTCGGTCTCGCGGGGTGCTCTGCACGGCTGCCCGGGGTGGGTCCCCCGGGGGGCGGTCATCTCGAGAGCGTCCCCAACAGCCGGTCGAGGTCTCCTTCGTCGTTCCACGCCCCCACCGAAGCTCGCAGCCAGGGCCGACCGGGAATGTTACGCACGATGATTCCCGCGTCCGCCAGTCTCGCTCGCTCGGCCGGCGGATCGGGGCTGGGGAAGGACACCAGCGTCGTCGCTCCCCTCGGCGCCGGCTCACGTCCGCGCTCGGCGAGCAGCTCGGCGAGACGCCCGCTGAGCGAGCGGGCCCGCTCGTACACCTCGTTCCACCCCGCCGCCTCGAGCACCCGGATCGAGGCGAGCGCACAGGCAGCCGTCTCCGCGCCCAGCGAGAGCGTGTCGAAGCGGCGTCCGTCGTCTCTCAGGATCGCGTCGAGGCCGCTGTTGGGATCCTCGAGATTGGCGTAGCCGCGTCGAGAGACGGCCAGGCGCTCGCGCAGAGCCGGGCCGACATAGAGCATCCCGGTGCCGTCGGGGCCGCACAGCCACTTCTGGCCCGCTCCAGCGTAGGCGTCACACCCGAGCGCGATCACGTCCACCGGGACCGCCCCCACTCCCTGGGCGCCGTCTAGCAGGACGGGGATCTCGAGCTCCGCCAGCTCCCTCGGTGCGACCGATCCGCTCACCCACCCGACGTGGGAGCAGGCGACCAGGCGCGTCCTCGAGCCGACCGCGTTGGCGACCTCCGCCAGCGGCACCTCTCGGACGTGGACGCCACGCAGCTCACGCGCCGCCGACAGGGCCCCCAGCAGGCCCGGATGCTCCTCGTCGCTCGTCACGATCTCGTCCCCCGGCTCCAGCTCGAGCCCGGCGATCGTCGTTGCCATGCCCTCGGTCGTGCACGTCGTCACGGCGACCTCCGTCGGCTCGCACCCGAGCACCCCCGCATAGCTGGCCCTGAGGTCGGAGGTGAGCTGCCCCCGCCGCTCGAAATGCGTCTGGGCGCGTCCCTCGGTCAGCTCGCGCTCGAGCTCCGCGGAGGCCGCGGCGGCGGCCCGGGCGGGCAGCGGCCCGTCGGTGCCCGCGTTCAGGTAGGCGAGTCGCGCCAGGACCGGGAACTCGGCGCGCAGGCCGGCGGCATCCATTGCCGCGAGAATATCCTCCCCTCACAGCCAACGACGGGAGCGAGCGGAGACGATGACAGACGTCGAGGAGCAGGAGCCTCTCTGGAGGCCCTCACCGGAGTCCTGCGAGCGGGCCGCGATGACGCGCTTCATGCGCTGGGCGGGCGAGCGCCGCGGCCGCGAGTTCGGCGACTACGGGGAGCTGTGGCAGTGGTCGGTCGACGAGCTCGAGGAGTTCTGGGAGTGCATCTGGGAGTACTCCGGGGTGCGCTCCTCCAGGCCCTACGAGCGGGTGCTCGCCGACGAGCGGATGCCCGGCGCGCGATGGTTCGAGGGAGCCGAGCTCAACTACGCCGAGAACATGCTCATGGGCCCCTCCTCGGCGGCCGGACGGGATCCGAGCCGGACGGCGGTGCTGCACTGCTCCGAGCTGCGATCGCTGGACCGGCTGTCCTGGGGGGAGCTCTCGACCCGGGTCGCCGCCGCCGCCGCCGGCCTGCGGGCGCTGGGGGTGAGCCGGGGCGATCGGGTCGTCGCCTACATGCCCAACATCCCGGAGACCCTCGTCGCCCTGCTGGCGAGCGCCAGCATCGGAGCGATCTGGTCGAGCGCCGCCCCCGAGTTCGGAGCCCGCAGCGTGATCGATCGCTTCTCCCAGATCGAGCCGAAGGTGCTGCTCGCGGTCGACGGCTACCGCCACGGGGGCAAGGACTTCGACCGCCGGGAGGTGCTCGACAGGATCCTCTCCGAGATGCCAACCGTCGAGCACGTCGTCACGCTCGACTACCTCCATCCCCGGGAGGGCCTGGCGGCCCCCACGGCGAGCGCGGAGGGGCCCCGCCGGCACACCTGGGCGCAGCTGCTTCAGAGGGGCGCCGGCGCGGAGCCGAGCTTCGAGCAGGTGCCGTTCGATCACCCGCTGTGGGTGCTCTATTCCTCCGGCACGACCGGCCTGCCGAAGGCGATCGTCCAGGGCCACGGGGGGATCCTCCTCGAGCAGTACAAGAAGAGCCTGCACCTCGAGCTCAGGCCCGGCGACCGCATGTTCTGGTTCACCACCACCGGCTGGATGATGTGGAACTTCCTCGTCGGCTGCCTGCTGAGCGAGGCGGCGATCGTCCTCTACGACGGCAGTCCCGGCCACCCCGACCTGGGGGTCCTGTGGGACCTCGCCCAGCGGACCGAGATGACGTGCATGGGAGTCAGCGCCGGTCTGCTGGCGGCCTGCGAGAAGGCCGGCATCGAGCCCGCCAGGGACTACGACCTGCACGCCCTGAGGGCGATCGGCTCGACCGGCTCGCCGCTGGCCCCGGAGAGCTTTCGATGGGTCTACGAGCACGTCGGCTCGGACGTGTGGCTGTTCTCCACCAGCGGGGGCACCGACGTGTGCACCGCGTTCGTGGGGGGCTGCCCGCTGCTGGCGGTGTATGAAGGCGAACTGCAGTGCCGCGCCCTCGGCTGTGCCGTGGAGGCGTGGGACGATCGGGGGAGGAGCCTCGTCGACGAGGTTGGGGAGCTGGTGGTGCGCAGGCCGATGCCGTCGATGCCCCTGTTCCTCTGGGGCGATCACGACGGGGAGCGCCTGCTGGAGAGCTACTTCTCGATGTACCCCGGTGTATGGCGCCACGGCGACTGGATCCGCATCACCCCTCGGGGCGGCGCGGTGATCTACGGCCGCTCGGACTCGACCATCAACCGCCAGGGGGTGAGGATGGGCACGAGCGAGATCTACAGGGCGGCAGGGGCGGTGGAGGAGGTCCTCGACGCGCTCGTCGTCGACGTCCCCCGTGGCGGCGCCGACGGCACCTCACCCGAGCTGTGGATGGTCCTGTTCGTGGTGCTCCGCGAGGGCGTGACGCTCGACGACGAGCTCACCTCCACGATCAAGCGGCGCATCCGCGAGGACTGCTCTCCCCGCCACGTGCCCAACGAGATCCGCCAGATCGACGAGGTGCCCAGGACGCTCTCCGGGAAGGTCCTCGAGGTTCCCGTCAAGCGGATCCTGATGGGGGCTCCCGCGGGGGAGGCGGCGAGCGTCGACTCGCTCGCCAATCCTCGCTCTCTGGACTACTTCGTGCAGCTCGCCGGCACCCTCTGAGCCGCCTCATCAGGGCTCGTCCAGCCGGCGATGAGGCCGGCGAGACGGCCGGCGTGCGGGAGCGGGCGCGATTGCCTCCCGGATCAAAGTCCCATCGACCGGCCGACGATCTCCTTCATGATCTCGTTCGTCCCCCCGTAGATCCTCGTCACGCGGGCGTCGGCGAAGGCGCGGGCGATCGGGTACTCCAGCGTGTATCCATAGCCTCCGAACAGCTGCAGGCAGCGGTCCACCACCCTCCCCTGCAGGTCGGTGCACCACCACTTCGCCATCGCCGCGTCCTCGGCCGTCAGGTCTTCCTCGTTGAGCGCACACGCGCAGCGGTCCACGAAGACGCGGGCGATCTCCACTTCACTGCTCAGCTCGGCGAGCGTGAAGCGGGAGGCCTGGAAGGAGCCGATCGGCTGACCGAAGGCGTGGCGCTCGCGCACGTACTCGAGCGTCCAGGAGAGCGCCGCCTCGGCGGCGGCGACGGCCGAGGCCGCGATCGACAGCCGCTCCTGGGGGAGGTTGGAGACGAGGTAGCGGAAGCCCTCTCCCTCGACTCCGAGGAGGTTCTCGACAGGCACCCTCACCTCGGAGAAGGACAGCTCGGCCGTGTCCTGGGCGTGCTGTC
>DATFZP010000355.1:0-2467 GCA_035314405.1 Solirubrobacteraceae bacterium
CGACCTGGATGCGCTCGGGCTCTCCCACCACGTGCTGTTCCTCGAGGCGGCCGAGCAGGCGCTCGTGACGCGCTACAAGGAGACCCGCCGCCGCCACCCGCTCGCGCCGGAGGGCAGCGTGGCCGCGGGTGTGGCCGCCGAGCGCTCCTTGCTCGAGCCGCTGCGCAGCCGCGCCGACCTCGTGATCGACACGACCGGCATGTCCGCGGCGACGCTGCGCGTGAAGATCGCGGACGAGTTCCTGCCGCGCAACAGCGCCGGCCGGCTGGCCCTGACGTTCATGAGCTTCGGCTTCAAGCACGGTCCGCCGCGCGAGGAGGACCTGGCCTTCGACGTGCGCTTCCTGGCCAACCCGCACTACGAGCCCGAGCTGCGCGAACTGACAGGCCTCGACGAGAGCGTGATCGAGTACATCGCCCGCGACGGCCGGCTCGAGCAGTTCTATGTCAGGCTGCATGCGCTCCTGGACTACCTGCTGCCGCAGTACGTGGACGAGGGCAAGGCACACCTCGTGATCGCCATCGGCTGCACCGGCGGGCGCCATCGCTCGGTGGCCATCGCCGAGCACCTGGCCGAGCGCTATCGCGACCACGACGATCTCGAGGTGGCGGTCGCTCACCGGGACATCGACAAGCGGCCGCGCGGCTCCTGAGGCCCGCCGGGCGGCTCCGAGCCATAAGCAAAGCCAGGGCTCCGATTGGTAATCCCTATGGGTTGCTAGGCTGGTGAACGGCCATCGGGGCGACGGTCCGCCCCCCCTGGGCCGTTGAGGAAAAGCACAGAGCGCTTAGTACCTCCCCGATGGCCATTTTTACTTGGACGTTCCGCTCCCAGGAGGAGCGTCCGTAGATAGCGACCACGGGGAGTCCGTAGAAGACACGTGTCCCGCGGGCGGGTCCGCTGATAGCCTCCCCTTCCACCAGGCCGGGAGACGGAGCAGGGCGCTCCCGAGACCCGGCATCGTTCATTTTCGCTTCAGGAGGCAATGAATGCCGGTACGCGTGGGCATCAACGGGTTCGGCCGGATCGGCCGGAACGTGCTCCGCGCCGCCAAGGCCCGGGTGCAGGACGGGAGCGCGGAAATCGAGTGGGTGGCGGTCAACGACCTGGTTGACTCGCGGACGCTGGCGCACCTGCTCAAGTACGACTCGATCCTCGGCCCCTACCCGGGCACGGTGCGGGCGAGCGGCGAGGGCGCCATCGAGGTCGATGGCAGCGAGCTGCAGGTGCTGGCCGAGCGCGATCCCGGGGGCCTGCCGTGGGGCGAGCTGGGAGTGGACGTGGTGATCGAGTCGACGGGCCTGTTCCACGACCGCGAGAGCGCGGCCAAGCATCTCGCCCAGGGCGCCAAGAAGGTCGTCATCTCGGCCCCGGCGCCCGATGCGGACGTGACGGTGGTTCTGGGGGTGAACTTCGACGAGGCCTACGACCGCGACGCCCACGACGTGATCTCGAACGCCTCGTGCACGACCAACTGCCTGGCGCCGGTGGCGAAGGTGGTCAACGACACGGTCGGCATCAGGCATGGCCTGATGACCACGATCCACGCCTACACGGCCGATCAGCGGCTGCAGGACATGCCCCACCGTGACCTTCGCCGGGCCCGGGCCGCGGCGATCAACCTGATCCCCGCCTCGACGGGGGCCGCCAAGGCGATCGGGCTGGTCATCCCGGACCTGAACGGCAGGCTCCACGGGATGGCGGTGCGCGCGCCGGTGCCCACCGGGAGTGTGGTCGACCTCACGGTCGAGGCCGAGCGGGAGACGAGCGTCGAGGAGATCAACCAGGCCATGCGCATCGCCGCCGAGAGTGGGCCACTCGAGGGGCTCCTCAGCTACACCGAGGACCCGATCGTGTCAACGGACATCGTCAAGCACCCCGCCTCGTCGATCTTCGACTCCCAGCTGACCGCGGTGATGGATGGGACGATGGTCAAGGTCATCTCGTGGTATGACAACGAGTGGGGCTACTCGAACCGGATCGTGGAGCTGGTTCAGAGGCTGCTTTGAGAACGCTCGACGACCTCGGCGACGTCCGCGGCAAGCGGGTGCTGGTCAGGGTCGACTTCAACGTGCCGTTGCAGGATGGCCGGGTGGCGGACGACACCCGGATCAGGGCGGCGCTTCCGACCATCACAGAGCTGCTCGATCGTGGGGCGCTCCCAATCCTGGTCTCTCATCTCGGGCGGCCCAAGGACCGTGAGCCCGAGCTATCGATTCGCCCCGCCGCCGATCGGCTGGCCGAGCTGAGCGGGGTCCACGTGACGCTGGCTCCGGGGGTGGTGGGCGAGCAGGTGCGAGCGTTTGCCGAGAAGCTCGGCCCTGGACAGATCCTGATGCTCGAGAACGTCCGCTATGAGCCCGGGGAGACCAAGAACGACCCGGAGCTGGCCGCGGAGCTGGCCTCACTGGCCGACGTCTACGTGGATGATGCCTTCGGGGCGGCGCATCGAGCCCACGCGTCGACC
>DATFZP010000356.1:0-13365 GCA_035314405.1 Solirubrobacteraceae bacterium
CCGTCGAGACGCTGCCGGGATCGCCGGTGCTGCCGCCCGGTCTCACACCCCTGGAGATCTCCCGGCGGGGGCGCGCCCTCGCCAAGGCCGGTGTGATCGGGGTGCGCGAGGGCCCTACCTCGCGCGACCGGGAGACCGTCGCTCTGGTGTTCGACACGATCCGCCGCCAGGTCAACCCCGACCACGGCCTGTCCCGCCCCACGACGTTCCAGTGGGAGTTCACAGACTCCGACATCCCCACGTGGCACCTGACTGTCAACAACGGCTCGAGCGTCGTCGAGGAGGGCGAGTCGCCGGCTCCCGATCTGCGCCTGCGGCTCGCATACCAGGACTGGGTGGACATCATCGGCGATCGGCTCGACCCGCTGCGGGCGTTTGTGACCGGCAGGCTGCGCCCCCGCGGCAACCCGCTGGCTCTCGCCCGCCTCACCAAGGTCTTCCCCAGAGCCTGAGCTCCCCGAGCGACCCTGGACGCGCCGGGGAGCGGGAGCCCGCGCGCGGCTGACGGCTACCCCGGCAGGAACTCCCTCTCAGCCGCTGTCCCACTGCCGTTGCCCGACGATGGACCGACTCCGCCGGCCCCGGAGGGCGAGGCCTGGGTCCGGGGGGCGGAGACTCCGGGGCCCGACGGCGGGGGCGCGGCGGTGAGTGCTCCGGGCTCGGACGTCCGGGCGGCGCCCGAGGACGGGGAGCCGTCGCGGGCGCCGGCCGCCGCCGTCGCGGGGCCGGCGGTCGCGCCGCGCCCTCCACCGCGCTCAGGTCCGAACTCCTCGCCCGCCCCGCCCGCGGCGGATGGGCGGGAGGAGGCCCGCGCGGGTTCGCCCCCAGAGGCGTTGTGGAAGCTCAGCTGGCGGCTCGGCGCGATCGGCGCGATCGGCGCGCCGATCGCCCGGGCTCCCGCAAGCGATGGACGCCCGCTCGTCGTGGGAGGCCGCGGGGAGGGCACGCTCGCCGGCCGCTGCGGGGAGCTCAGCGCGATGCACCCCGCTCCCACCCCGAGCGCGAGCAGGCAGCCGACCGCGAGCTTCGTCCCGAGCGTCCCCGTCATCAGCCAGCCGCCCCCGGCGCCGGATCCGGCGCCCACGCCGGCCGCACCGCTCGCCGAGAGGCCGCCGACACCCGATCCCGAGATGCCGCCGACACCCGAGCCCGAGAGGCCGCCGGCGCCCGAGGAGCCCTGCACCCCCGCGAGGGCTCCCCCGCCGGCCCCTGCGATCGCCCCGCCCCCCAGGCCCCACGGGGAGAGCACCGGGGGAAGAGCGACGGCCAGGCCCCGCAGGGACAGCACATAGGCGCGGCACGCCGGACACTCGCCGCGATGCAGTTCGGCGAGGCGGTGCCTCTCCCCGTCGGGGTCGAGGATGCCGAACGCGAGCGCGCGCATGAGCGAGCCCTGCTCCTCACACCAGGCGCCGCGGCGAACCGTGTCCACCAGGGCTCCCACCTTCCCGGCCACCCCCGGGCGGCCGGGCGCCCGCCCCTCCATCAGCTTCCGCATCCGCGCCTCGCTGAGCCCCATCCGCTCGGCGGCCTCCGCACGGGAGAGCCCCTGCAGGTAGCAGAGCGCGGCCGCCTCCCGCTCGCGCGCGTCGAGGCGGACCCTCATCGCCTCCATCAGGTGGCGGATCCTCACCCGGTCGTCGAGCTCGGCGGCCAGATCGGGCTCGACCGCTCCGCCGGCGCCTCGCTCGGAGCCGGACTCGTCGTCGTCGTGAGCGGCCGGACGGCCGCTGGGCAGACCGATCCGACGGCGGGCCCGCTGCTCCTCGATCGCCCGGCGAAACGTCACGAGGACGAGCCAGCCGACCGGGTTGACGATCTCCTGGCCGTCGAGCAGCGCCTTGTAGAGCCCCTGCCAGGCGAGCGCGTAGCACGCTTCGAGGTCAGCCTCGTCGAGGCTCACGCCGCTCGCGAGCAGGCGCCCCCGGACGATCGCCAGCACCCGTCCCCTCCTGCCCTCGAACTCCTCCCGCAGGAGGCGTTCGGCGCGGAAGCGACGGAGGCTGAGTGGACTCATCCGATCCCAGAATACGGAATCCGACGAGCCAGTTGAATCCGCCGAGCAGGACGATCGACGAACGTTGGATCCCGCCGGGTGGCGAGCTATCCGGACCCCAGCCGGGCGATCTGCCCGAGGCTCACCTCGCGCATGTCCTCGCCACGACGATGCGACCGATGCCAGGCGACGAGCAGACCGAGCGCCTCTTGCAGCCCGCACACCGGCCGCCATCCCAGCTGCAATTCGGAGGCGGTCGAGTCGAGCGCCAGGTGACGGGCCTCGGGCGGGTTGTCCCCTTCGTCCACGCGCCAGTCGAAGGCACCCCCCCACAGCTCGGCCAGGCGCCCCACGATCCAGCCGACCGTCCGCTCGTCCTCTTCGGCGGGGCCGAAGTTCCAGGCCCGCGAGGCGCCCTCCCGGCGCCACAGCTCCTCGACGAGCCTGAGGTAGCCGGCCAGTGGGCTGATGACGTGCTGCCACGGACGGACGGCGTCCGGGTTGCGCACCATCACGGGCTCGCCGAGCTCGACCGCTCGGACGATATCTGCCAGCAGCCTGTCCTCTCCCCAGTCGCCACCGCCGATCACGTTGCCCGCGCGGGCGGTCGCGATCCGGGGCGAGCCCTCGGCCTGGAAGTAGGAACGCCGGTAGGCGGCAGCGACGAGCTCGGCGCACGCCTTCGAGCTCGAATAGGGATCCTCGCCCCCCAGCCGGTCGCTCTCGGCGAAGCGATGGGGGCCCCCGCCGGGGTTCTCGTAGCACTTGTCGGAGGTGACAAGGATGACCGCCCTCACGCCGGGCGCCGCCAGACGGATCGCCTCGAGCAGGTTGACAGTGCCCATCACATTGACCTGGAAGGTGGTCACGGGGTCCCGCAGCGAGCGCCTGACGACGGGCTGAGCCGCGAGGTGGATGACGACCTCCGGATCGGCCGCAGCGAGCGCCCGGCCGAGCGCCCGGCCGTCGCGGAGGTCGAGCGCCTGCTCGCGCATGCCGCTCCCCACCCGCGCGAGCCCGTACAGCGACGGCATCGCGGGAGTGGCGGACGACAGCCCCGTCACCTCGGCTCCGAGGGACTGCAGCCACAGCGACAGCCACCCGCCCTTGAACCCGGTGTGGCCCGTGACGAGCACCCGTCGTCGCATCCAGAACTCGCGGTCGATCCTCACAGGGGCGGGTATCTTCACGCAATCACCGCCTCGACCGTCTCCACCTCGCCGGGCTTCGCCGGCCCGGCCCCCCCGCCCCGCGCAGGGGTGCTCGGGATCCCCCTGGCGGTGTCCGACTACGACGAGGTGATCGACTGGATGGAGAGCCTCGTCACCGCCGGCGCTCGAGGGTACGTCACAGCGGCGGCGGTCAACCTGGTGATGTCCGCGCGCGAGGATCCGCAGACGCTCGCGGCTGTGCTCGGGGCGACCCTCGCGGTGCCCGACGGCCAACCCCTCGTGTGGGCGCTGAGGGCTCTCGGGCACCGTCGGGCCACACGTATCTACGGCCCCGACCTGATGGCGCTGCACTGCGCCCGCGCGGCACTCAGCGGAACCCCGATCTACCTCTACGGGGGCCGTACTCCGGCGGCGCTCGAGCTGCTGCAGCGGAGCCTCCGCGAGCGCTTCCCGGGGCTGCGGATCGTGGGCGGGTTCTCACCGCCGTTCCGGGCGCTCAGCGGCGAGGAGGAGGCGGAGGTGATCGAGGCGATCAACGCCTCGGGCGCCGAGGTCGTGTGGGTGGGGATCGGCCAGCCCAAGCAGGAGCAGTGGATGTTCCACATGCGCCCCCACCTGCGGGCGGCCCTGCTCGTGGGGGTGGGGGCGGCATTCGACTTCCACGCCGGTCTCGTCCCCCAGGCCCCCCCATGGATGCGCCGCAGCGGCCTCGAGTGGATCTACCGGCTCTCCCGTGAGCCCCGCCGCCTGTGGCGGCGCTATGCGCGCTACAACCCGAGGTTCGTGGTCGAGTTCCTCGGCCAGTACGCGCGCCACCGCGCGGGCTCAGAGCACTGATCCGCTGCAGCGTTCCGGTGCTTGCACAGGCGCGTGCGGGGGTGGAGCGCCGCTACCCTTGGCCGGGATGACCTCCTCGCAGAGCAGCGACGGCGTCGCCGTGATCGGCCTCGGCCGGGTCGGGCTGCCGCTCGCCCTGTCCTTCGCCGACCGCGGCCTGCAGGTCGTGGGGATCGACAACGACCCCGCCCGCCTGGCCGCCATCGGCGAAGGCAGGATGCCGTTCCAGGAGACCGGCGTCCAGGAGCTCCTGGACCGCGTGCACACCGATCGCGGGCTGACACTGTCCGAACGGGTGGCCGACGCGGCGCGGGCCCGCCACATCGTCATCACCCTCGGGACTCCCTCCTTCTCCCACATCGAGATCGACATGCGGGAGATCCGCTCGGCGCTCGACGACCTGCTCGGCGTGCTCGGCCCCGGGCACTCCCTCGTGCTCCGCTCGACGGTCGCCCCGGGCACCACCGACTTCGTAGCCGGCTACCTGACCAAGCACCGGGGGTTCGAGATCGGCGAGGAGGTCTTCGTGGCCCACGCCCCGGAGCGGATAGCCGCCGGACGGTTCCTCGCGGAGATCGACAGCCTGCCGTGCATCGTCGGGGGCGTCGGCGCACGCTCGGGAGACGTCGCGGGAGAGCTCTTCAGCGTGTTCGGGGCCCCGATCGTCCAGACCACCGCGGTCCAGGCGGAGCTCGCCAAGATCTGGACGAACATCCTCCGCTACACCCACTTCGCGCTCCCCAACCTGCTGATGATGGACTGCGAGCGCCACGCGGCGAACGTCTTCGAGGTGATCGACCTGATCAACCGCGACTACCCCCGCGGGGGCATCGCCCAGCCGGGGCTCACGGCGGGCACCTGCCTGCGCAAGGACTTCACCTTCTCCGAGGAGCGCTCGGCGGCGCCGGGGATGCTGCTGGCGGTCTCCCGGGTGAACGAGTCGGTGCCGCTGTTCCTGCTCGAAGGGGCCAAGCGACGACTCGGCACGCTCGCCGACAGGAGGGTCGCCGTGCTCGGCCTCGCGTTCAAGGCCGACACGGACGACGAGCGGGACTCCCTCTCTCACAAGCTCATCCGCCTGCTCGAGCGGGAGCTCGCGGACGTGGTCGTCCACGACCCCCACGTGACCACGCCCACCGCCGCGCTGGAGGAGGCCGTCACGGGCGCCGACGCGGTGATCGTGAGCACAAACCACTCCGAGTTCCGCAGCCCCCGCACCCTCGCCGTCATCGCCGAGCGGGCGGCGGAGGACTGCCTGGTCGTCGATCCCTGGAACTGCTGGGGCGCCGCCCAGGTGTTCGCCTACGCCTCCGAGCTGGCCGCCCTCAGGACCCCCGGTTGAGCCGCGTCCTCGTGACCGGCGGGGCGGGGACGATCGGCGCGGCGGTGGTCCGGCGTCTGCTCGCCGACCCGGCCTACGAGGTCCGAGTGTCCGATCAGCGGGTCGCCCCTCAGTGGATGAGGGAGGGCTGCGAGGTCCACACCGGCGACCTCCGCGAGCCCGCCGAGGCCCACCGGGCGACACGGGGGTGCACGCACGTCGTCCACCTCGCGGCGATCGTCGGGGGGATCGCCAACTTCCATCGCCTTCCCCACACCCTCACCGAGGTCAACAACGCCCTCTACAACGCGGTCATCCGGGCGGCACTCGATCTCGAGGTGGAGCGATTCGTCTACGTCTCCTCCTCGATGGTGTTCGAGCGGGCCGAGCTGTTCCCCACGCCCGAGGACTACCTCCCCAGCTGCCCCGTTCCGATCTCGGCATACGGCTACTCCAAGCTCACCGGCGAGGTCTACTGCCGGGCGGCCCACGAGGAGCACGGCTTCCCCTACACGATCTGCCGCCCCTTCAACGCCTACGGCCCCGGGGAGATGCCGGATGCCGAGCCGGGGATCGCCCACGCGGTCCCCGACCTGATCAGGAAGGTGCTCTCCGGCCAGCGACCCCTCGAGATCTTCGGCTCCGGGGAGCAGACCAGGACGCTCACCCATGTCGACGACATCGCCGACGGGGTCGTGACCGCGATGAGCTCGCCCGCGGGCCTCGGGGAGGACTTCAACATCTCCTCCTCGCGGGAGCTGACAATCGCGGAGATCGCCCGCATCGTGTGGGAGGCGTGCGGCGAGGACCGGGAGGACTTCGAGCTGAAGCACCTGCCGACGTTCCCCGTCGACGTCCAGCGTCGCTGGCCCTCCGTGGAGAAGGCCCACCGGCTGCTCCGGTGGCGCGCGCGGATCGGAGTGGAGGAGGGGATAGGGGCGACCGTGAGCTGGCTGCGCGCCCACCTGGACGATGCACCGCCGGACGGCGGCGCCGGTCGGGGAGATCCCCGACCACGAGCGGCCTCGGTCGCCGGGCGATGAACGGGGCGGAGGGCCTGCGCGGGGATATCGCGGAGGGTCTATAGGCTCCCCGCCGATGGCCGACCGCCCCTCAGCCCTCATCACCGGTGTCACCGGTCAGGACGGCTCCTACCTCGCCGAGCTGCTGCTCGAGCGTGGCTACGAGGTGCACGGCATGGTGCGCCGTGCCTCCACCGAGAAGTTCGAGCGGATCGAGCACATCCGCGATCGAATCACCCTCCACCAGGGGGACCTGCTCGACCAGCGCTCGCTCGTCGACGCCCTGCGCGCGGCCAGGCCGGCAGAGATCTACAACCTCGCCGCGATGTCGTACGTCGCGGTCTCCTGGATCCAGCCCACCCTGACAGCCGAGTTCACCGGCGTGGGGGTCACGCGGCTGCTCGAGGCGATGCGCGAAGTCTGCCCCGAGGCCCGCTTCTACCAGGCGTCCTCGAGCGAGATGTTCGGCAAGGTCCGCGAGGTCCCCCAGACGGAGACCACGCCGTTCTACCCCCGCTCTCCCTATGGGGTGGCGAAGGTCTACGGCCACTTCATCACCGTCAACTACCGGGAGTCCTACGACCTGCACGCCACGTCGGGGATCCTCTTCAATCACGAGAGCCCCCGCCGGGGGCTCGAGTTCGTCACCCGCAAGATCACCTGGCACGCGGCGGCCATCCGGGCCGGCCGCGCGAAGGAGCTCAGGCTGGGCAACCTCGACGCCGAACGGGACTGGGGCTACGCGAGGGACTACGTCGAGGCGATGTGGCTGATGCTGCAGAGGGACACCCCCGAGGACTACGTGATCGCGACGGGCGCGGCCCATTCGGTGAGGGAATGCTGCGAGGTGGCCTTCGACGAGGCCGGGCTCGGGGACTACGAGGAGTACGTCACGATCGACCCCTCGTTCGTCCGGCCGGCCGAGGTCGATCACCTGATCGGCGACCCCTCCAAGGCCGCCAGGGACCTCGGCTGGAAGCCGCAAACGAGCTTCGACGAGCTGATCCGCCTGATGACGCGCGCCGACATCGACCTCCTCGCCAGCGGCTGAAGCGGGTGGGCGTACCGCTGTTCGACACCGCCACGCCCCTGATCGGGCTGCGCGAGCAGCTGCGGGAGGCGATCGACGGGGTGCTCGACTCCGGGCGCTACATCCTCGGCCCGGAGGTGAGGGCGTTCGAGGCCGAGTTCGCCGCCTACTGCGGCTGCTCCGACGCCGTGGGCGTGGCGAACGGCACCGACGCGATCACGATCGCCCTGCGGGCAATGGGCGTGGCGCCGGGCGACGAGGTCGTCGTGCCCTCGTTCACCTTCTACGCGTCCGCCGAGGCGATTGCACCCACCGGGGCATCGCCGGTGTTCTGCGACATCGACCCCGAGACCTACTGCGTGACCGCAGACACCGTCAGGCGCGCCCTCACCCCCCGCACGAAGGCGGTCATCGCCGTGCACCTGTTCGGCAACGTCGCCCCAGTCGGGGAGATCGAGATGCTGGGAGTGCCCGTGCTCGAGGACGCAGCCCAGGCGGCCGGATCCCAGACGCATGCAGGTCGCCCGGGCGCGCTGGGAACGGCCGCCACCTTCTCCTTCTATCCATCCAAGAATCTCGGCTGCTTCGGCGACGGCGGCGCGATCACGACCTCCGACGGGGAGCTCGCCGAACGAGCGCGCACCCTGCGGTTCCACGGCTCCCGAGACAAGGTCAGCTACGAGGAGATCGGCTACAACTCGCGCCTGGACGAGATCCAGGCCGCCGTCCTGCGGGTGCAGCTCCCCCACCTCGACCGGATGGCCGACGGGCGCAGGCGGGCCGCGGGGCACTACCGGGACGCGGGCCTCGGCGAGTACGTCGGGCTCCCCCGGCCGGTCGCGGGAGCCTCGCCGGCGTGGCACCTCTACGTCGTGAGCGATCCCGAGGTCGCTCGCCTGGAAGGCGCTCTTGCCGCCGCCGGGATCGGCCATCAGCCCTACTACCGCACGCCGGTCCACCGCCAGCCGCCGATGCGCCGCTGGGGAGGGTCCAGCGAGCTGCCCGCCACCGACCTCGCCGCCGCCACGCACCTGGCGATCCCGATGAGCCCGGTGCTCAGCGCCGAGCAGGCCGACGAGGTCGTCGCGGCCGTCGCCTCGGCCCGCGGCGCCGCGGCCTAGCGCCAGCGCTCGAGCAGGCTCGCGCTCACAGCCGGACGACGTTGGGGCTGGCGGAGCCCCGGGTGACGCCGCGGAGATCCACCACCAGCCGGGCGCGCCTGGCGATCAGCTCGTGGTCGACCCCTGGATGTGCGGTCACGATCAGGACCAGATCCGAGTCGGTCACGGCCTCCTCGAGGGGCATGCTCTTCAGCGCGAACTCCGCCAGCTGCGGCACGTGGGGGTCGTGGTAGCCGACCTCCGCGCCGAGGCCCCGCAGCAGGGAGAGGATCTTCAGGGCCGGCGACTCGCGGACATCGCCGACGCCCGGCTTGTAGCTGACGCCGATCACCGCGATGCGGGCACCTTTGACCGAGCGTCCCACGTCGTTCAGCGCCCTCTGCGCCTTGGCCACGCAGTGGTAGGGCATCTGCTGGTTGACCTTCCCGGCGAGCTCGATGAACTCCGTCACCATGTCGAACTCCCGGGCGCGCCAGCTCAGGTAGAACGGATCGACGGGAAGGCAGTGCCCGCCCATGCCAGGTCCCGGGTCGAATCGCATGAACCCGTAGGGCTTGGTGGATGCCGCGTCGAGGACCTCCCAGATGTCGATGCCCATACGATCGGTCAGCGTCGCGAGTTCGTTCACCAGAGCGATGTTGACCGAGCGGAAGATGTTCTCCAGCAGCTTCGTGAGCTCGGCGGCCTCGGGCGTCGAGACCCGGATCACCCGATCGCACACCAGCCCGTACAGCGCCTCGGCGCGCTCGGCGCAGGCGGCGGTGAGGCCGCCGAGGACCTTGGGTGTGTTGCGCAGCGTGAAGTCGGTGCGACCGGGGTCGACCCTCTCCGGTGAGAAGGCCAGATGGAAGTCCCTCCCCGCCGCGAGCCCCGACTCCTCGAGCAGCGGCGCGACGCGCTCCCTCGTGGTGCCCGGGTAGGTGGTCGACTCGAGCACCACCAGCTGGTCGGCCTGCAGGACCTCGGCGAGGCTCCGCATGGAGTCGAGAAGGGGGCCGAGGTCCGGCTCGCGGTTGCGGGTGAGGGGCGTGGGCACGCACACCAGCACGGCATCGGCCTTGGCCAGCCGCGAGTAGCGGGTGGTCGCGTGGATGCGGTCGGCCACCGCCGCGAGATCCTCGTTGGAGACGTCCTCGATGTAGGACTCCCCCGCCTTCACCGCCGTGACCTTGCGGGAGTCCACGTCGACGGCGATCACATCGCAGCCCTCCTGGGCGAAGGCCACGCACAGGGGCAGGCCGACGTAGCCGAGCCCGATCACTCCAACGGTGCTCATCAAGGCCGCAGTGTAGGCGCTGTCGCGGCCGGCCCGGCTCAGGACTCGGCGTCGGGCGAGCGCAGGGCGAGCATGTCGGCACGGATCATCCGCTCCACGAGCCCCTCGAAGGAGACCTGCGGCTCCCACCCGAGCTGCTCGCGAGCCCGCGTGGGATCTCCCACGCTGGGGGTGCCCTCGGCGGGTCGCACCAGGGAGGCATCCACGCGGACGTATCGATCGGCCTCGAGCCCCACGCACGCGAACGCGGCGGTCGCGAACTCCGCCACCGTGTGCGCCACCCCGCTCGCGAGGACGTAGTCGCCGGGGCGATCCTGCTGGAGCATCAGCCACGCCCCATGCATGATGTCCCCGGCGAAGGACCAGTCGCGTACCGCGTCGAGGGAGCCGAGCTCGAGCTCGTGCTGGCGTCCGAGGGCGATCGCCGCGGCCGCACGGGTGATCTTGCGGGTCACGAACCGCTCCGGCCTGCGCTCGGACTCGTGGTTGAAGAGGATTCCCGAGCTGAGGTGCATCCGATCGTGGCCACGCACCGCACCTGTCAGCTGGTGGGCCGCCAGCTTGGCGATCGCGTAGGGGGTCGTCGGCCGGCAGGCCGTGTCCTCGCGCTGGGGGCTCTCGGCAGCCTCCCCGAACATCGCCCCGGAGGAGGCCACGAACACCCGCACCGTGGGGTCGAGGACCCGCACGGCCTCGATCACCGCCGCGCAGGAGCCCGCGATCGCGGACATCGCCTCGCCGGGTTGCTCCCAGGACGCCGGGACGAACGACGGAGCCGCCAGATGGTAGATCTCGCGGGGGGCCGTCCGCTCGATCGCCTCGTACAGGCTCGCGGGCTCGAGCAGGTCGCCGACCACCAGGTCGAGCTCACCACGGAGGTGCTCGGACGCTCCGAGCGTGCGCTCGAGGGGGGCCCTGAGCAGCCCGGCGACCCTGTAGCCCTTCTCGATCAGCAGCTCGGCCAGGAACGAGCCATCCTGTCCTGTGATGCCTGTGATCAGGGCGCTCGAGGCGGAGCTCACGGGTTGAGCCTACGTCCTCGACGGCGACGGGGAGCCCGCACCGTAGACGTCGGCCAGGGCCCTCGCGACCACCCCCGGGGAGCACAGCTCCCGCACCCGCCGCAGCCCCCGCTCTCCCGCCTCGCCGTCGCCCGCCAGGCGGGAGATCGCCTCCGCCAGCGCCCCGGGGTCGCCCGGCGGCACCAGCCCGGCCGGCTCGACGAGCTCGGGCATGGCGCCCACGCTGCTCGCGGCCACGGGCAGCCCGGCGGCCATGGCCTCGGCCGCCGCCAGCCCGAAGGTCTCGGCCGAGCGGGACGGCGCGAGGGCCAACGCCGCCCCGGCGCGCAGGCGGGCGAGCTCAGCGTCGCCCACCCGCCCGACGAAGCGCACGTCGGCGCCGCGGGCCCGGGCTCGCAGACCGAGCTCCAGCGGACCGTCTCCGGCGACGACGAGGGGCATGCCGGCCATCCGGCAGGCCTCGATCGCGACGTCGATCCCCTTCTCCGGCGACAGCCGGGAGACGACGAGCGCGTAGGCGCCGGCGGCGGCGTGGGAGACGACCGCGCGGTCGCTCCCTCGAAGCGGCGGCGCGAGCACGTGCACCCGCCCCCAGGGCAGCGGCGCCCCGAGCTCGCGCAGACGCTCGCGGGCGAAGGCGCTGGGGACGATCACGGCGTCGGCCTGCCCGGCGAGCCGCTCCTGCCACAGGGCGATGGAGGCGCCGTACGCCACCGCCTCGGAGAGGCTGCCGCGGCAGTTCAGCCGCACCCCAGGGAGGGTGTCGCGGCCGTGGCAGCGCGTGCACTCCTCTCCCCCGGTGAAGCACACCCCCACGGCGCACACGAGCCGGTACTGGTGGAGATGGAGCACGATCCGGGCGCCGGCCGCCCGGGCCGCGGCGAGCGCCCGCCAGCCGAGGGCGGGCTGGAGGTTGTGGGCGTGCACGACGCGGGCATGGGTGAGCCGCACGGCCTGGGCGACCTCTCCCGGGTCGCTCCCGCCGCGGAGCAGCCCGGCCGCCGCCCGCAGGCGGCCCAGCCCGGCCGAGTCCCGGGCCAGCAGCTCGGCGGGCTCTCCGAGATGCTCCCGGACGAGCCACATCAGGTCCTCGACCACGCGCTCCTCGCCGCCGGTCGTGCGATAGCGGTTGTGCAGGAAGAGGACCATGCTCGGGGTGAGCCTATTCGCCGGGGACGGGGACGGAACCCGCTGCCCGAGCGCGCGTGGAGGGACGCTGCCGTGGCCCTCGGGCGGGGCGAGGAGAGCCCCCAAACCTAGACTGTCCTCTCAGATGACATCGACGTCGATCGTGATCCCAACGCGTGCACGCCTGCAATACCTCGAGGTGGCCCTCGCGTCGATAGCTCCCGCCGCGAGAGGGCTCGGCGCCGAGGTGGTGGTGGTCGACGACGCCGGAGCCTCCCCGGAGGCCCGCTCGGTGGTCGAGCGCCACGGGGCGCGGTACGAGCCCCATCCGCGTCCGCTTGGGCTGAATGTGGCCCGCAACACCGGCGTCGAGCGTTCCACCGGAGAGCTGGTGGTGTTCGTCGACGACGACATAAGGGCGAGCCAGGGATGGCTCGCCGCGCTCGTGGCCGCCGCCGGGGAGCACCCCGGCGTCGAGGTCTTCACGGGGCCGATCCGAGCGAGCCTCGAGGGTCCGTCTCCGCGCACCTGCGGCCGGGAGGGCCCGTCGATCACCACGCTCGAGCTCGGCCGCGGCGACTGCGAGGCGGAGTTCGCCTGGGGAGCGAACATGGCGATCCGCCGTAGCGCCCTCGAACGGGTCGGCCCGTTCGACCCCTCGCTCGAGCATGGGGGCGATGAGCAGGAGTGGCAGGAACGACTTCGAGCCGAACGGCCCGGGACGCGGGTGCTGTACGTCGGGGCGGCGTCGGTCGAGCACCGCCGGGAGGGAGCGGACGCCCGCCTGCGCTCCCTCTCCCGGGCGGCGCGTGTGCGGGGGCGGGCGGCCCGACGCTTCGACGCACGCCGCGGCCGCGAGCCATCCCTCACGGGCGAGCTGCTGACGCTCGGGGGCTGTCTCGGGCACGTCGTCCGCCGGCGTTGCCCGGCAGGGCTGGCGATGGCGGCTCACAGCGCGGGGCGCCTGGAGGAGGCCGTGCGCGAACGGACGCGAGGCGATCGCCGGCACCGGCCTGCGACGCCGTCGCGGAGCCCCGGCGCCCCGGTCCCGGCCGGGGAGCTCCCGCCCGCGGCCGGCGCCGATGACTTCCTCTCGGGAGCGAGCGGAACCGTCGGCGGTCTGGACCGGGCACGCCGCGTTGCGGGCGATGAGGCGATCGCGGCCTGGGAGATCGCCAGCGGCCGCCGACTGCGCCTGGCCCTCGCGGCGCGAAGAGAGCCCCCCCGCCGGCGGGTGCTCGCCCTCGGGGTCGTCCGGCCCGAGCGAGAGGAGCTGGCGAGGGCGATCCGCGTGGAGCTCGACCGCTCGCGCCATCGAGTCGAGCTGCACACCTGCGGGGCGGAGGGGCGGGGAAAGTTCGAGAACCTCAACCGCCTCCTCAACTCCCACGACCCCTTCGATCACGACTGGCTGCTCGTGGTCGATGACGACGTCGAGCT
>DATFZP010000357.1:0-2627 GCA_035314405.1 Solirubrobacteraceae bacterium
GGGGCGCGCGCAAGGCCGCTCGGAAGGCTGCTCAGAAGGGATCGGGGCGTGGGCTCAGATAGGGGGCGGAGAGGGGCCGCGCGCAGGGCGGCCCCTCTCATGGCTGTGCTTGCTCTCGCCCTGGTGATCTCAGGCTGCGGAGGTTCGGGTGCGACGACCACAACGACGCTTCAGAGCCCGGGCGCGACGGGGGGTGGGGGCACCGCGGCCGGGGGCGTGGGGGGTGCGGGGACGGCCACCAGCAAGACCCCGGCTTCGCCTGACACTGCAGCCGCCGGAGGGCACTCCGGGGCAAGCCCTCAGGCGACGACCACCACGCCCCGGCGGAGCGGGAGCGCGGGTCTGGCTGGCTCGCCCCACCGCGCGGCAAGACTCCTCGGAATCTTCGCCGGGGTGTGCGCGCGCAAGCACCCGCTTCACGGACCTGACGCAGCGCAGCGGGCTCTCAAGCTGAAGGAGGTCTGCAAGGAGCTTGAACGAGGCTAGGCCGACGCGTGACACGCATGCTCCGGCTCGGGGTCACCGGCTCTCTCCCCTATCGACCGTCCGCCGCCGGCTCGCGCATCTTGCCGGCAATGAAGTCTTCGGCCGCGTCCACCCCCATGAACGGCGCGATCACCAGATAGGCCATCGTGGGCAGGAGCTCGATCAGTTCCTCCGAACGGTCCCGGCGCACGTAGAAGGCGACGGTCTCCACTATCGCTCCGACAATCGCGTCGGATATCGCCGGCGGAAGCTCGGGGCGCTCGGCATACCCCCTGCTCAGCAGGGCGGTGAATGCGAGAATGGCGTCGTCGGTGCGTCGTGCGACCGTAGCCCCCAACGCGTAGGATTCGACGAAGGCGAACTGCGTGAAATCGGGCATGTCGAGGGCGAACTTCGTCGCCACATTGGCGCTGTTCCACAACTGCTCGGGCCACGGCCCGGTGGAGGCAAAGAAGGCGCCGGCGATCGCCGCCATCATCTGCTCGAAGATGAACTGGTGAGTTTCGATGAAGGCTTCCGAGCGGCTGCGGAAATGGGAGTAGAACACCTCCCGTGAAACACCGGCGGCGGCCACGATGTCGGCGACGGTGGTACTCGGGTACCCCTTTTCGCGTATGACCCGCGCAGTGGCGTACAGGATCCGTTCGTGCTGTACACGCTGGACCACGGCGCCAGGGAGGCGGTGTCGCCCCCTCGGGAGCGGTTGAGGGCCGAGAGGACCCGGTGAAACGCGCTGCGTGACGTCGAGACGCCGTGCAGTGGGCAGCCGGCGCCTCGGTCGCTTCCTGCCGGCCGGGGGCCTGTATGAATTGATCCAGAGCACGAGGTCGGCGGCCAGCGTCTCCGAGACCGGTTGACTGCCTCGCATCCGGATCCCGAGAACGCGGATCACGCCCCCGAGCACGATCCACGGGGGGACGTCCAGCACCGAACCCTTTTGCTTGCTGCGATCTGCCCGCTTGAGCTGATCGGCGAGCAGGGCAATCAGGCGATCACGGCGATCGCGGCCCTCCGGCCCAGCCAGCATCGCGTCATATGTAAGGAAGCTGAACGCATCTGGCTCCCGGTCGGCGAACTCGGTGACGGCACGGACGACGGAGCGCGCAGCGTGCCCGCGGGGCCCGGCGGCCACGGCTGCTGCCGTCGAGGCGAGGAGTCGCTCGGACAGCTCGTCGTGCGCGGCGAGGAAGCATTCCTCCTTGTTCTCGAACTGCTCATAGAACGTCGCTCGGGAGACGCCCGCCGTGCTGGCGAGATCCCCGATCCTTGCGTGCGGGTAGCCCGACGACGCGACGACGTCAACGACCGCCCGCAACAGCCGCAGTCGCTGATCCCCTTGGGCTCGATCGGCCGCACCGGCAGTCCTACCGCGACTCCCCTTCGACGGCCGTGCGCTGTCCGCGGCGATCACTTGGCCGGGGTGGCAGCGCCGCCTGGCCGCGAAACTCGGGTTGCCCTGGCTTGTGGCACCCCCGAAGCGTACACGATACCTGGCCGGAAAAAGACAAACCGTTGAAGTTCACGATCCCGGACCCCGGCGAGCTCGGCCGGTGGTACCCGAACAGCGTGTCACCATATGTCAACTGGTGTTTTCGAGGCAGGAGTGACGGCAGAAGCGATCGCCAAGCCGGGCGCTTTTTGGAGGACAGCACATTTCAGCCAGTCGCCACGAGACCGCCGGTGGGGTGCTCGGCACGGAGTCTGCTCACGCGCCGAATCGCCTCCTCGGGGCCCATGAACGGCGCGAGCGCTATGTAGGTCAGCTGCGGGAGATGCCGCACTAGCCCGACGTAGTCGCCGCGAGCAGCGTGCCGTTGAATGATCTCGAAGATCGCGCCCGCGATCGCATGTGAGGAGAGCCGTGGCAGCTCCCGGGCCTGAGGACGGTAACCGTAGCCCTCCTCGACGAAGATCGTGAACGACCTCGTGATGTCCTCGGCGCGGCGGATGGCGTCGGGTCCCGCCGCGTAGCACTCGATCAGCCGCAGGTGAGAGATCGCCGGGTTCGCGGCGATCATGTGCAGCAGTGCGGCGAAGGCGTTCCAGACCCGCTCCGGCCAGTCCTCGACGCTGAAGTAGGCGCTTGCGCAGGTGTTGAGAATGTGCTGGGTGGGGTGCTGCTGGGCTTCCAGGAACGCGTT
>DATFZP010000358.1:0-4291 GCA_035314405.1 Solirubrobacteraceae bacterium
TTCGAAACCGAACTGCCGGTCGGACCGCACTCCGCGCTGACGGCCTACACCCCCAAGACCCCCTACGACCTGTGCGGCTCCAGCCTCACGATCCCGACCGAAATCACTTCCCAGAGCGGTGACGTGATCAAAGAGACGACGCCGATCGCCGTCACCGGCAACTGTGGGAAACCCGCTTCGCTTACGAGCGCCCAGGTGCTCGCCGCGGAACTGAAGAAGTGTGCAAAGCTCACGAACAGGAGCAAGCGGAGCGCGTGCCAAAAGGCCGCCCGCAAGAAGTACGGCGCAGCAGTGCTCGCCGCGGAACTGAAGAAGTGCGCAAAGCTCACGAACAGGAGCAAGCGGAGCGTGTGCGAAAAGGCCGCCCGCAAGAAATACGCCGCGACGGTCGCCAGGAACAGGCACGCGAACAAGCGGTAGCGGTCTGGCCCGCACGGACCGCTGCTCGATGCCGCCCATCGGACGTCCATCTGGCCGGCCCGCAAGCTGGACGGTGTGACGCGAGTTTCCGCTCAGCCTGGCTCGTTGCGCAGCGAGCGCCACAGGTAGCGGCAGGCGAGCGTGCGGTGGGGGCGCCACGGCTCGGCCAGCTGCTCCATCGTCTCGGCATCGGGCAGGCCGTCGAGCTCGTAGGTGCGCTCGAACGCGCGGCGGATCCCGAGATCGCCCACCGGGAGCACGTCGGGGCGTTCGAGGTGGAACATCAGGAACATCTGGGCGGTCCACAGCCCGAGGCCCTTGACGGCGACGAGCTCCGAGACCACCTGCTCGTCGGGGAGCTCGTCGAGCCGATCGAGCTCGAGCTCGCCGGAGATCACGTGCTCTGCGAGCGATCGCAGGAAGCCGACCTTCGCGCGCGAGAGCCCCGCCGCCGCGCGCAGCTCTTCCGGGTCGTCGGCGAGGATCTCCTCCGGCGTGGGGGGACGGTCGCCGAACCGAGCGGTCAGACGGCCGTAGATCGCCCGGGCGGCCAGGACCGAGAGCTGCTGTCCGGTGATCGAGCGCACGAGCGCGCCGTAGTGGTCGTCGGGGTCCGGCCGGCCCTCGCGCGAGTCGGGCAGCGGGCCTGTCGAGTCGATCAGCGCCGCGAGCACGGGGTCGCTGCGGCGCAGGTGCGCGAGGCCCCGCCGTGGGGCCGGGCTCATCGGAGGGCCGAGAGGGCGGTCTCGGTCGCCACGGGCTCTCCGTCGAGCGCGTTGACGGCGCGGGGCAGGGACATCGCCAGGCACGTGAAGCTCGGGGTGTCCCGGACGGTGTATCGCGAGGCCTCCGTGGTCCGCAGCCGCTGGACGAGGTCCAGGAACGTGGCCGGGTCGTCGGTGTCGAAGGCCACCACGAACTCCTGGTCGTCGAGGCCGAAGGAGTACGTCGTGTGGTTGTCCACGCCGGGGTATTCCCGGCCGACCTGGATGTGCCCCTGCATGATCCGCCAGCGCTCCTCACCCGGCAACGCATACCACTCGCGGGACTTCACGAACGGGTAGACGAACATGTACCGGCCCCTGATCCCACGGGGGACGACCCGCTCGTCTTCGGAGTATTCCGAGCTCTTGCGCAGGCCGAGGTAGGAGTAGGGGATCTCGGCCCACTTCATCAGCCCGCTCTGGGCGAGCACGACGTGGAACTCGTGGATGCGGTCCAGGTTCTCCGCCTCCGCCACGAGCAGCAGCTCCGCATCGCCGCGGGTCCCCATCAGCGAGAAGCTCTGCAGCAGGTGCCCGTCGGCGAAGTCCTCGCACGCGGCCACGAACTCGAGCTTGTGCTCACGGCGGAGCTCCCCGTCCAGGCGGCGCCACTCGGGATCGAGCTTCAGGAACGTGTACTTGACGAAGTGGCGGCTGCTCACGCAGGCGATTATCGCAGGGCGGGGGCGACCGCGACGGCGCCTGCGGGTAGAGTATGGGTCCGTGCGTATAGCGCTGCTCTCGCCGTATTCGTGGACGTACCCGGGTGGCGTCACCCGCCACATCGAGGCGCTGGCGGGCGAGCTGGCGGCGGCCGGCCACGAGCCCCGCATCCTCGCACCGTTCGACCCCGACGACGCCCGCTCCCGCCGCCTGCACCGCGGCGCTCGGCCCCAGCCGCTGCGCGTGCCCGAGCACTTCGTCCCGCTCGGGCGCACCGTCGGCGTGCCGGCCAACGGGGCCGTCTCGAACATGGCGCTCACCCCCCACACCGTGTTCGCGCTGCGCAGGGAGCTTCGGGTGGGCGGCTACGACGTCGTGCACATCCACGAGCCGGTCGTCCCCACGGTCTCCTGGGACGCTCTCTTCAGCGCCGGGGAGCTGCCCCTCGTGGGGACCTTCCACACCTACTCGGAGAACACCCTCACGAACGGGATCGCCGCGGTTGCACTCGGCGGTCGCCGGCGGATGAACCGCCTCCACGTCCGCATAGCCGTCTCGGAGGCGGCCGCCTGGACCGCACGGCGCTTCTACGGCGGGCGCTACCGGATCATCCCCAACGGCGTGCACATCGGCACCCCGGAGCACCTCGCCGGCGAGATGCTGTCGGGCGTCGATGACCTGTCGGGCGTCGATGGCCTGTCGGGCGTCGATGGCTTGGTGGGTGCAGGAGGCGCGCCGGGTGAGGGGCCGGACCCGCTGCGGATCCTGTTCATCGGCCAGGCGGTCGAACGCAAGGGCCTGCCGGTGCTGCTGCGCGCCTTCGAGGCGCTCCGCGACCAGCTTCCGGCCACGCTCACGCTCGTCGGGGCGAGCACGGGTGAGGTCGAGCACATGATGCTCGACGACCGCGGAGTGAGCGCCCTGGGGAAGGTCTCCGAGGAGCGCAAGCGGGCGGAGCTGGCGCGTGCGCAGGTGGTGTGCGCCCCGTCGCTGCACGGGGAGAGCTTCGGGATGGTCCTCACCGAGGCGTTCGCGGCGGGGACCGCGGTGATCGCCTCTGAGATCCCCGGCTACCGCGACGTGCTGCGCGACGGCCAGGACGGTCTGCTGATCCCTGCGGGCGACCCCCTCGCGCTGGCGGAGGCACTGAGGCAGCTGGCCCTCGATCAGCCCCTGCGCGAGCGGATGGCCCGCTCCGCAAGGGAGCGCGCCGAGCGCTTCGCCTGGCCGAACGTTGCCAGCGAGGTGGTCGACTGCTACGAGGAGGCGATGGCGGTGGGCTCGCCCGCCAGCACTTTGGGCCGTGCGGCGGTCCGCTACGGTCTCGCTCCCGCCGATCTGAAGCCGCGGATCCCGGCGGAGCGGCTCCCGAGCCTGCGGGGCACCTCGCCTGCGCCGGCAGCGGTGCCCGGCGCCCGCAAGGGCGGCCTGCTGCGACGAGGGGCGGTGCTCGCCGCGAGCCTCGGCGGCGTCGCGCTCGCGATGGTGGCCCTCAACCGCATCGGGGTCGATCGCGTCGCCGCCAGCCTGCTCGCCTCACGGCCGGGCCTCGTGGCCGCGGGGCTCGGGCTGATGTGCGCCTCGATGTTCGCCCGGGCGATCGCCTGGCACGCGATCCTCGTCGCCGCCCCCACCTGGCGGCGCGCCAGACGCAGGGACGCGATGCAGGGCACGTTCATCGGCGTGCTCATGTCCTCGACCCTGCCGGCCCGGCTGGGCGAGCCCACCCGCGCGCTGATCGTGGCCCGCCGTCTCGGCCGGGCGCGGGAGACGCTGCCCGTCGTGCTCGGGACGATCGTCTCGCAGACGCTCTTGAACCTCCTCGCCCTCGCGCTGCTCGGAGTCGCGATGTTCTCGAGCGTCAACCCGCTGGACGGCCACCACGGAGCGCTGATCCTGGCGGCCTTCGCCCCGCTCCTCGCGCTGCTGGCGGTGATCCTCGCGCCCGCGCTCGTGCCCTCCACCGCGGTCACCCGCTCGGCGCGGATGGAGGCCCTCGTGCAGGGCGTTCGGACCTCGCTGGTCCGCGTGCGGGCCGGCCTGGACGTGTTCCGCTATCCGCGTCAGGCATCGCGCGCGGCGGGCCTCCAGCTGTCCGCCTGGGGGCTTCAGTGGATGAGCTGCTGGCTGCTGCTGATGGCCCTCGGCCTCGATGACCGCGTCGGTGTGGCCGGTGCCGCGGCTGTGCTGTTCGCGGTCAACGCGACCGCCGTCGTGCCTGCGACCCCCGCCAATGTCGGCGTCTTCCAGGCCGCATGCGTCGCGGTGCTCGTGGGCGCCTACCACGTCTCGACCCCCGATGCACTCGCCTACGGGATCGTCCTGCAGCTCGTGGAGGTGCTGACCGCTCTGATCATGGGGCTCCCCGCGCTCGTCAACGAGGGCCTGTCCTGGAAAGAAGTGCGGCTGCGCACGATGCACGCCGCCCCCGTCCGCCTGGGCCC
>DATFZP010000359.1:0-5224 GCA_035314405.1 Solirubrobacteraceae bacterium
GGCCGGGGGACGCGCCGTGGTCAGCCAGGGAGATCGTCCCTGCCAACTGGCGGCTGACCAGCTTGACGTGCACCTCCCGCAACGGAACCAGCGTGACCGGCACGACCCTTGCCCAGGCGTCGGTGTCGATCGCCCTCGCCCCCTCGGACACCGTCACCTGCAACTACACCGACGAATACGTCCCCCCCACCGGAGGGCTCCTGATCCGCAAGGTCACCCACGGCGACACCGGCCGGTTCGCCTTCGACGTCACCCCTGAATCCGGAGGCCCGGCCACCTCCGCGGTGGCGGAAACCACCGAGGAAGGGCTCGCCGTCGACGCCCAGCCCGGACCGCTCAACCTCGCGCCGGGGGGCTACACGATCAGCGAGACGCCGCCGAGCGCCGGATGGAAGCTGACGGGGGTGGTGTGCAATGAGATCCAGCTGCCGTTGACGCAGCCGATCAAGATCTCCATAACCGCCGGTCAGAGCATGGCGTGCACGCTGACGAACACCTACACACCGCCCGGGGCGATCAAGCTCTCCAAGGTCACGGTCGGCGGCCTCGCCACGACGGGCTTCGTGATATCGCCGGCCTCGGGGGCTCCGGTGGAGCTCCACCAGTCGGCCACGACCACCCACGAGGGCAAGCCGGCGCTCGCCGTCGGGGAACCCACGACAGGCCTCGCGCTCGGGCGCTATCTGATCCAGGAGACGACCCCCGAGCCTGCGGGCGACGGGCACTGGGAGCTGACCTCTGTTCAGTGCGGCGGCAAGGACGTCCCGTTCGCGGATGGGCGGGCGTCGGTGACGCTCAGCCAGACGACGCCCACCATCGCCTGCACGTTCACGAACACCCACCGTCCGAAAGCGCCGGAACCGCCGGGGCCCGAACCGGCCGAGGAGCCGAAAGCCGATCTGACCGTTACCAAGCACGCGCTGAGCACGCCGATCACCCTCGGTGAGCCGGCCTCCTTCGAGGTGTCCGTCAAGAACGACGGTCCCGACGCAGCCGAGGAAGTGGTCCTCGACGATCAGCCGGAAAGCGCCGCGACGTTCGTCTCGGCACAGCCCTCCCAGGGCTCCTGTAGCCATGGCCTGCCGACCACGTGCCTGCTCGGGAGGATCGCGGCCGGCCACACGGTGACGATCGTGGTCGTGGTGATACCTCACCACGAGGGGGCCTTCGTCAACCGGGCGATCCTCGGGACCGCGACCGTGGACGCGAACGTCGAACGCGCGAGCGCGTCGGCCCGGGTGCATGTCAAGGCCGCGGCCCCCCACCCGGAACCGACGACGCCGAGCTTCACCGGCTGAGGTAGGGGACGCCGGCGCCCGGCCGCCACCGCCGGCGGATGTCGTCGGATGAGAGAATGCCGGGATGACACGACAGCGACCCCGGGGCCTGGCGAGATGAGCGCGAACGGCCTGTCTGTCGGCAGGGATGCCGTCATATGCGAGCCCCTGAGGACGCCGGTCGGGCGTTTCGGAGGCGTGCTCAAAGAGGTCGGGGCCGCGGCGCTCGCCGCCACCGTCGTCCGTGAGCTCGTCGAGCGAACGGGACTGCGAGGAGAGGACGTCGACGACGTCGTGATGGGCCAGTGCTACCCCAACGGGGAGGCGCCTGCGATCGGCCGGGTCGCCGCCCTCGATGCGGGCCTGCCCGTGGAGGTGCCGGGCATGCAGGTCGACAGGCGCTGCGGGTCGGCGCTGCAGGCCGTGCTGTACGCCTCGATGCAGGTGCAGACCGGAGCCGCCGAACTGGTCCTCGCGGGCGGCGTGGAGAGCATGAGCCAGACGGAGTTCTACTCGACGGAGATGCGGTGGGGCATTCGTGGGGGGAGCGTGCGACTGGAGGACCGCCTCGCTCGCTCCCGGGCGACGGCCGGCGGGACCCATCATCCGGTGCCCGGGGGGATGCTCGAGACGGCGGAGAACGTCCGCCGGGAGTACGGGATAACGCGGGCCGACCAGGACGAGCTGGCGCTGCGATCCCACCTGCTCGCCGTGGCCGCCCAGGCGAACGGGACGTTCGCCCAGGAGATCGTCGGGGTCCCCGTCGGTGATGGCGTCGTGGAGGTCGACGAGCACCCCCGCTCCGATGCCAGCATCGAGGCCCTCGGACGCCTGCGGCCGATCATGGGCGCGTCAGACCCCGACGCGACGGTGACGGCCGGCAACGCGAGCGGTCAGAACGACGGAGCGGCCCTGTGCATCGTCACCCACCCCGAGAGGGCCGCCGAGCTCGGCCTGCGGCCGCTGGGGCGGGTCCTCTCCTGGGCGGTCGCCGGGGTGGCGCCGGAGACGATGGGTATCGGGCCTGTCCCGGCAACGAGGCTGGCACTCGAGCGGGCGGCTCTGACGCTCGATCAGATCGACCTGATCGAGCTCAACGAGGCCTTCGCGTCGCAGGTGCTGGCGGTCCTCGGCGAGTGGCGCCTGGCCGACGGCCTCGAGCGGGTCAACGTCAACGGGTCCGGCATCTCACTCGGCCACCCCGTCGGCGCGACCGGCGCGAGGATCCTCGCCACGCTACTGCACGAGATGCGCCGGAGACAGGTGCGGTACGGGCTCGAGACGATGTGCATCGGCGGCGGCCAGGGGCTGGCGGCGATCTTCGAGCGAGTCGACGCCTAGCAGCGATCGGCGGCTCCTCGGCACCGGCCGCCGACGGCGCCCCTCCCCGGCACCGTCGGCGGGGCTCCCACTCCCGGGGCTCCCACTCCTCTACGGCAGGGAGCAGCCGAGCTCCACGTAGGTCCTGCGGCCCGGTGCGACGCGGACGTCGACTCCCGACAGGCAGATCGTCCCGTTGGGCAGGTGGGCGTCCACGAGGTAGCGACCCGGCCCGATCGGGATCACGAACCTCCCGCCGCGACCCGTGACCCCGGAGGCGAGGACGTGGCTCGACCGGATCGATTCCCCCGCAGCGAGGACGACGACGCGCCACCCTATCGCTGGTGACCCCACGCGCCGGATGTTTCCCCTGGAGACGGCGCCGGCGCTCACCCTGCCTTCTATCGCCGACCCCACGGCCCGCCGGGGCAGCCTCGCCACTTCGGCGATCGGCCGTCCATCGAGGACGATCTCGGTCACCGGCCCGAGGGTGCTCGGGTCGGGAGCGGTCCTGCCCAGATACCGTCCCTCGGGGAATCCGGTGTGGGCGTCGAGGATCAGCGCGTACACAGGCCCGCTCGGCAGGGGATGGCCCTCGGGAACGGGCAGGTTGGCGACGAAGTGGCCGTGCATCACAACGAGGTAGGCGGGACTCCCCAGCCAGCTGCCGTCGACCGCGTCCGTCGCCGAGGTCTGCAGCGGCAGCGCGGAGCTGGGATCCATCACCGCCTGGGCAGAGGAGAAGGTGCTCGGGGTCGCCGTCACTTCCGACGGCGTCGCGTCGCCCGCGGAGCGGGCATAGCCGAGGGCGAGCCGCCCGACCGCCGTGGCGGTCAGTTCAGGCCCGCTCGCCGGGACGTAGGCGGCGAAGCCCGCCTGGGACGGCGGCGCCGTGGTGCCGACGTCGGCCGACGTGCCGACCGTCTCGAGCGTCACCAGCGCTGCGGCGAGGGCCGCCGCGCATGCGAGCATGGCTCGTGTGTGTTTCCTCTTGAACATGCCGGCTGTCCTCCTCGCTCAGTAGGGGGCTTTGCAGGTGCCCCACAGGATGTTTCCCCAGGCGGGGAGTTCGTAGTTGCGTTCCATGCACATCCCGGGGCTCCGGAAGGGCACGGAGTGGCGGTAGGCCGTTTCGTAGGGGGCCCAGGCGTCGGTGGGGGGCACGAACGACGCCACCTCGTCGCGTCCCCAGTTGTAGGGCTGTTCGCCCGCTCCTCCCTCGAATCCCGCCTGGAGCTCGTTGCTCCACGAGGGGAACTCGTGCACCCCGAAGCCCGCGGCTTCACAGCAGCCTCCCCAGTAGACGTGCCACGTCGTCCGGGGCGGAGGGTCGTAGATCGCGTACTCGTTGTATGAGTTCAGGGGGACGGTGCCCGGCGTCTCGAAGAAGTAGAAGCCGTGTTCGATGCCTTTCGTCGTCGCCGCGAAGAAGGCGTGGACCGAGCAGCAGTCGTACCCTGCCCCGCCGATCTGCCCCGACTCGATCCAGCCTCCGGGGTTGAAGTCGACCCACTCCTCGTTGCTCACGAAGTCGCCGCTCGCCCATCCCGGGACGTCCATGTACGTCGTATCGATGAAGGCGGCGGAGCCGGACACGTACTCCGTCGGGTAGCCGGCCATGACGAGTTCTTCGATCGCGTAGCAGTGGTGGTTGACCGTTTCGGTGACGTAGGCCGAGCAGTTTTCTTTCGGTCCCCATCGCGCCTGGGCGCCGGCGACATTGGCCATGAGGGCGGTCGCGACGAGAGCCCAGGCGACGAGAACAGTCCTGAGTCGAGCCCACGTCATCGACTGCCGTCTTCCGGTGCTTGGAATGATCATGCGCCCATCAAAGCAGACAGTTGTCTGCATGACAAGCAACCTGGCGCGATATGGATAGCGGCCGCCCGGGCGGCGATCCGCTCAGGGGACCGGTGGGCGGCGATCGGCTCAGGGGACCGGGCGGGCGCCGGTCCGGCGCGCCGCCCTGAGGCGGCCTTGGAGGGGCCCTCTCAGCCGATCGGGGTGCCGAACGCGGCGAGCATCGCCGCGACGACCTGGGGACCGCGATCCTCCTGCAGGAAGTGGGCCGCGCCCTCGATCCGAACCTGCTCCCCCGCCGTGGGGAGCAGCGAGGTGAAGACCTCGCCCGCCTGGGGATAGGGGAACACGGGGTCCTCGTCGGAGAACGCCACCAGCGCCGGCTTCTCCCAGCGGGAGAGCTCTTCCTGGACGGCCAGCATCTCGGCGGCACCCGGATCCTCGGCGCTCAGCGGGACGAGCAGGGGAAAGCGCTGCGCTCCGGCCTTGCTGGCGGGGGTCGGGAAGGGAGCCTCGTAGGCGGCGAGGATCTCGGGGCCCAGCTCGGTGGTGGTCGCCCCCTGCATGATCATTCCGATCGGCAGGTCGGGTGTCCGTTCGGCGAATTCCCGCCAGGCCATGAACCCCTTGCTCACACGCCCGGTGAACAGTCCCGTGTTCATGACGACGAGGCGCCCGACCTGCTCCGCGTGCTCGACCGCCCAGCGCAGGCCGATCGGTCCGCCCCAGTCCTGCACGACGACCGTGACGTCGTCGAGGTCGATCTGATCGAGGTGGCTGGTCACGTGTTGGACGTGGCGCTCGTAGGTGTACCACCCCTGGTCCGT
>DATFZP010000360.1:0-3093 GCA_035314405.1 Solirubrobacteraceae bacterium
AAGCTGCCCCAGCGGCTCGTAAACGTCCGCGTCCGCGACCGTGAGGCTCTGGGAAGCGCCGCGGAGGTCGAGCTGGCGGTGCGGGGCGCCGAAGCGGAGCTCTCCGGACGGGGTCGGGTGCTCGTGCGCTCCAGCGGCACCGAGCCGCTCGTGAGGGTGATGGTCGAGGCGCCCACCGAGCAGGAGGCCAACGAGGTGTGCGGGCGGCTGGTGGCGATGGTCGAGCGGGAGCTGGGCTAGGGCCGCGGCTGCGGTCCAAGCTGCATCGGGCGCCGCTGGTATCGTCGATTCGATGTGCGGAATCGTTGGCTACGTCGGCCGTAGGCCCGCGCGCGGGCTGCTGCTCGCCGGGCTGGGGAAGCTCGAGTACCGCGGCTACGACTCCGCCGGGATCTCCGTCATCGACGGGGATCGGATCGCCACGGTGCGATCGGTCGGCAACCTGAGCGTGCTGCGGGCCAAGCTCGACGGCCAGGCCTCCGATGCGCCCTCCGGGGCGGTGGCGGTGGCTCAGCGACCGGCGAGCACCGGCATCGGGCACACGCGGTGGGCCACCCACGGGCGGGTCAGCGAGGAGAACGCCCACCCCCACTTCGACAGCGGGGATCGCGTCCACGTCGTCGTCAACGGGATCGTCGAGAACTACATGGAGCTGAAGAGAGCCCTGGGGGAGAAGGGCGTGGCGTTCACCTCCGAGACGGACGCCGAGGTGATCGCCCACCTCATCGCCGAGCTGTACGAGGGCAGCCTCGCCGACGCCGTGAGGGCCGCCTACGCGCGGCTGGAGGGGCACTTCGCGTTCGTGGCGATGAGCCTCGACGAGCCCGATCTCCTCGTGGGCGCCCGCAGGGAGTGCCCGCTGGTCGTGGGGAGGGGAGAGGGCGAGCAGTTCGTGGCGTCGGCCGTTCCCGCCTTCCTGGCGGAGACCCGCCGGGTGCAGTACGTCGAGAACGGCGAGATCGTGGTGCTGGCGCCGGAGGGGGTGACGATCACCACGGCGGACGGCGAGCCGGTGGCCAGGGAGGAGCACGTCGTCGACTGGGATGAGGAGACCGCCGAGAAGGGCGGCTTCGAGACCTTCATGCTGAAGGAGATCCACGAACAGGCCGACGCGGTCGCCGAGGCGATCTCAAGCCGGACCGCCCGCGGGGACGGCGTGGACCTCGCCGAGGAGGGGGCGCTGGCGGAGGAGCTGTTCGCGGGGGTGCAGCGGATCGTCGTGGTCGCCTGCGGCACCTCCTACCACGCCGGGCTGGTGGGCCGCTACGCGATCGAAGAGTGGGCCCGGATCCCGGTGGAGCTGGACATCGCCTCCGAGTACCGCTACCGCAACGCCGTCGTCGGTCCCGGGGATCTCGTGATCGGCATCTCCCAGTCGGGGGAGACGGCGGACACCCTCGCCGCGATGCGCCTGGCCCGCGATCGGGGTGCCCGGGTCCTGGCGGTGACCAACGTGATGGGCTCTCAGGCGACCCGCGACGCCGACGGCGTGCTGTTCACCCGGGCGGGCCTGGAGATCGGGGTCGCCGCCACCAAGACGTTCGTCTGCCAGGTCGCGGTGATGTACCTCCTCGGCCTGCGCCTCGCGGAGCTCAGGGGGACGCTCTCGGGCGAGCGGCTGACCGAGCTCGTGGGGGAGGTCAAGCGGCTGCCCCACAGCATCGACGAGGTGCTCGACCGCGCCGAGCGCCAGGTGGACGAGATCGCCGAGAGCTACTGGCAGAGCGATTTCTTCCTCTACATCGGCAGGCACGTCGGGCTGCCGGTGGCGCTCGAGGGGGCGCTGAAGCTCAAGGAGATCTCCTACATCGCGACCGACGCCTACGCGGCGGGGGAGATGAAGCACGGCCCGATCGCCCTGCTAGACGACTCCACCCCCGTCGTCTGCGTGGCGACCGACAGCCCGGTGCTGGAGAAGCTCGCCTCGAACATCCAGGAGGTCCGCGCTCGGGGAGCCCGAGTGATCGCCGTCACCACCGATGGCGACGATCGCATCGCCCCGCTCGCCGACTCGGCGATCGCGCTGCCGAACGTCGATGAGATGCTCCAGCCGATCCTCGCCGTGATCCCACTGCAGCTGCTCGCCTACCGGATCGCCCGGCGGCGGGGACTGAACGTCGACCAGCCCCGCAACCTCGCCAAGACCGTCACCGTCGAGTAGGGCGGGCGGCGCTCCCCCCAGGGGGGCCGTGTGCGTGGTTGCCGGGGGAGGGACCATCTAGCATCGCTGTTCGTGAAGGCCCTCCCCGACTGGCTCACGCCCCTGCCCGATGCCGAGATGATGCGAGCGGTGGACCGCTGGGCGATCGAGGGGCAGGGGGTGGACGGCCTGCAGCTGATGGAGCGGGCGGGAGCCGGGGTGGCAAGGGCAGCCGAGCACCTGGCTCCGGACGGCGAGGTGACCGTCGTGTGCGGAAAGGGCAACAACGGGGGCGACGGGCTCGTCGCGGCCCGCCTGCTGCGCGAGGCGGGGCGAGCGGTGAGGGTGATCTGCATCGCTGCGCCCGCGGAGCTCTCGGGCGACGCCGGGGCGAACCTCGAGCGGCTTCCCGGGCCGCCGCCGGTGCGCCCCGACGGCTCTCCGTGGCCGGCCGCCGGGCAGGGGGCCCCCGCGGAGCCCGTGCCCGCCGGCGGCTGGGTGCTCGGAGGGGAGGGGCTCGTGATCGACGGGCTGCTCGGCACCGGCTTTCAGGGTGAGCCCCGCGGCGAGGTCGCCGAGGCGATCGCCGCGATCAACGATCGGGGCGGGCAGGTCGTGAGCGTGGACGTCCCGAGCGGCGTCGACGCGTCCACCGGCGTCGTCGCCGGCGAGGCCGTCCGCGCCTCGGTCACCGTGACCTTCCACGCGGGCAAGCCCGGCCTGTGGATCCGCCCGGGAAAGGCCCACGCCGGAGTGGTGCAGACGATCGACATCGGGATCCCCCGGGGGGCGCCGATCGCGGCGACGGTCGGCCTGATCACGGCGACGGTGCTCGAGGGACTGCCCTCGAGGGGCGCATCGTCGACCAAGTTCACCTCCGGGCAGGTGCTCGTCGTGGGCGGGTCCAGGGGTCTGACGGGGGCTCCGGCGATGGCCGCCCGTGCGGGGATGAG
>DATFZP010000361.1:0-2976 GCA_035314405.1 Solirubrobacteraceae bacterium
GACGCCTGCGAGGCTCTCGGCGCGGTCCACGCCGACGGCACCCCCGTCGGCGGCCGGGGCTCACCCGCCGTCTTCGGCTTCTACGCCAACAAGCAGATCACCACCGGCGAGGGGGGGATGGTCACCCTCGCCGACCCGGCCATGAAGGAGCGGATCGACTCCGAGCGAAACCAGGGGAGAGCCCCCGACATGGACTGGCTCGACCACGACCGCCTGGGCTTCAACTACCGTCTGTCGGACATCGCCTGTGCGCTCGGGATCGTCCAGCTCGACCGGCTCGAGCAGCTGCTCGCGGGCAGAGCCCGGGTCGCCGAGTCCTACCGCCAGGCGCTGGCCGGGATCGAAGGCCTGGATCTCCCCTGCCCCGACACGGCCGGCGACAGGCGGGGGTGGTTCGTGTTCGTCGTCCAGCTGCCACGGGGCCTGGACCGCGACGCGATCGTCCGCTCGCTGGCCGCTCAGGGGATCCAGAGCAAGCCCTACCTTCCGGCGATCCACCTGATGAGCTTCTACCGCGAGCGCTTCGGCCACCGCGAGGGAGAGTTCCCCGTCTGCGAGGACGTCGCCGGTCGGTCGCTCGCCCTGCCGTTCTTCCCCGAGATGAGCGAGAGGGAGGTGGCCCGCGTGGCCGAGGCGCTGCTGCACGCCCTCGACCGCCGCGAGCAGCCCGTCACACCACCCTAGCCGTCACTCTCCCCTGAGGAACAGGTCGATGACGCCCCGCACGGAGTTGAAGTAGGCGAACGCGTGGCCGCTGCCCGGAACGACGTCGAGCGTGGCTTTGCAGTTCGCCCTCTGCAGGTCGGCGTACATTTCCTGCGCCTGGGAGACCGGCACGAGGTCCTGCTCGCTGCTGAAGATCAGCCAGTCCGGGCAGTCCGCCGCCGGAGGGATGTGCAGCGCCGGGGACCACGTGGCGGCGTAGCTTTCCGTTTCTGGCGAGGCTTCTTCGCCCGGGCCCATGCCGAGGGCCTGCTGTATCGAGGTCACGAATTCTTCGTTGGTGATCGCGTTTTCTTCAACCATCGCCAGCAGCGTCGTGAGGTTCATCGGGCCGCTGAGGCTGATGATCGCCCTGATCGTCCCGGGGCTCGTCTTGTCGAGCATCTCGCCGGCGATCGCCACGAGGTGGCCTCCGGCGGAGCCTCCCAGCAGGATCACGTTCGTCGGGTCGCCGTTGTATGTGGCGGCGTTGGCGATCCCCCAGTCGATCGCTTTGATCACGTCGTCGGGCTCGAGCGGGAACGCCGGGACTCTTTCGTTGTCCTGGTCGTAGTTGATGTCGAGGACCGTGTATCCGAGCTGCTGCAGCGCCTCCGCCTCCGCGGCGAAGCGCGTCAGCGGGTCGTAGTAGCGCCAGCCGCCGCCGTGCACGAGCACGACGATCGGCGAGTTGGGAGTGGCGGAGGCGAACACGTCGAGCACCTGCCGGAAGCGCGAGCCGTAGGAGATGTGTTCATAGACCGGGCCGTACGGGGAGCTGATCTGCGAGGAGTTCCCCGACGCCGCCGACGCCGCCGACGGCGCGGCGAGCGCGAGCCCCGCGCACGCCACGAGCAGGGCGGCCAGTCTGACCGATGCACCACGCCTGCCCGTCGGGCGGCTCGGCATCGTCTTCGGAACGAGATGGTTGCGGTCCGTCACGCGATCTCCTCCTGTTCGGCGGTTCACCTGTTGCCACTGCCGGCCGGGAGTTTCACTCCTGCCGGGCCCCCCGCGTGTCGGTTAGCGTACACGATGCGGCCGAGTTCGTCCCTCCCGAGCGCAGGCAGCGCAGGGTGTCAAAGCGCTGTCAATCACCGTCAAAGCGACGGTGAATCGCAGTCGAAGCGCTGGTAAATCGCAGTCGAAGCGCTGGTGAAGCGACGCGCTGACAGCGCTCGGGCGCGCAGCTACTGGCCTCTGATGAAGCTGAAGATCTCCGGCTTGACCCGGTGGAAGTAGGCGAAGGCGTGTTCCCCGCCCGGTACCACCTCGAGCGTCGATTGGCAGCCCGCGTGTGTGAGGCTGTCCTGCATTTCCTGGGCCTGCGAGAGAGGGATCAGCTCGGTTTCGCCGTTGAAGATCAGCCAGCTCGGGCAGTTGTGGCTCGGGGCGTGCAGCGCCGGCGACCAGCGCGCGGCGTACGCTTCGGGGAACGGTTCGCCCTGCTCCCAGTCGAGGGCCCAGTGGAACGCGCCGACGAACGGCTGGTAGGTGATCTGTTCCCCGAGCATCGGCGCCAGGGCGACGAGGTTCGTCGGGGCGCTGAGCAGCACCACCCCCTCCACCGCGCCGGGGGATTCCTCGTCGAGCTGCTCGACAGCCAGGGCGGCGAGGTTCCCGCCGGCGGAGCCGCCGAGGAGGGTCACGTCGCCGGGGTTGCCGTTGTATGCGGCCGCGTGCGCGATCGCCCAGCGCGTGGCCGCGATCACGTCATCGGGCTCCAGGGGGAACGCCGGAGTTTCGCTGGAGTCCTGTTCGTAGTCGATTTCATACACGGTGAATCCTTCCGCCTGCAGAGCGCGCGAGGACAGTTCCAGGCGGCTGAGGTCCCGCTGCTGACGCCAGCCCCCGCCGTGCACGAGGACCACGACCGGAGAGCCGGACGTGCTCGAGGGGTACACGTTGGCGATCTCCAGCGGCGAGGCGCCGTACTGGACTTCCCGGGGTTCGCCGCCCGAGGCGAGGGCCGCCGGGGAGAGGGCGAGCGCCGCGAGTCCTCCGAGGACGATCGCCAGCGAGAGACGACCGCGCAGGCTCGCGCCGCGCAACCCCGCGCGAGCGGCGAGCGCCGAGCACCGCCGAGGCAGCAGGTGGCCGTCGTCGGCCGAAGCCCTCATCGAGATAACCCCAACGAGATCCTCACGGCCCCTCGCACTCACACGATCTCCTCTGTTCGGCGGTGAATTTGTGTTCTGCCCACTGCCCGACGGACGATGTCACGTCCGTCCCCCCGGGTGGCGCAAGACTACAGGATGTGGGCGATGGTGGGCG
>DATFZP010000362.1:0-5158 GCA_035314405.1 Solirubrobacteraceae bacterium
AGTTCCACTTCGTTGAGCGTCACCCGGGAGGGCGCGGGCGAGCCGCTCTTGGCCCTGCTGATCCACACGAGCACGTAGGTGAACGCGTGGGTGGATTCCTTCAGGGCCAGGTGTTCGGTGTTCTTCTTGACGACGAGCGAGCCGGTGAGCTTGACCCAGCCGGCGTCGGTGATCGCGCCCGGGGGGGCGTCGCCGTTGGCGCCGAATATCTGGATCGCCATGCCCGGGGTCGTGGTGAGGAGCTCGACCGCGCCCAGCTTCTGCGGGGCCCTGAGGTCGAGGACCAGCCCCGCCTGCACCTTCGGCGCGAGGGTCGGTTCGACCCTGGCGGTCCAGCCGGTGGAGGATTCCCCGTCGATCGCGAGGCTGGGATCGCCGAAGTTGCTTGCCGGATAGCCGTTGGGGTTGTACGTGGACGCGGCGTTGGAGTCGAGGACAATCGCCGTCGGCGTCGATTCTTCGACGCCCGTGCCGCCGGTGTTCGAGCTCGACGGGGTCGTCGTGGTCTTGGTCGTGCTCGTGGGGGTCGTTTTGATGGGGGTGATCGGGACTTTCACCACGGTTTTCGGCGCTACCAGTTTGGAGGGTGTCCTCAGCGGCTTGGTCGTCGCCGGAGCCACTTTGGCTGCAGGAGGCACGGCGCTGGCGGCGGGGGGCGTGGCGGGGACGGCGGCGGCAGGCGGGGCCACGCTGTCGATCACCACCCGGGAGCGACTGCGGTGAGCGGTGAGAGCCGCGTACCCCGCGGCGGCGGCCCCCAGCACAAGGATCGCGACCACGCCCATGATCGCCGCCGCCCAGCGCCAGCTGGAGCTCCCGAGGCTTCCCGGGGCACCGGCACCGCACTGCAGGCACCAGTCCTGCCCGGGAGCCATCTCCGCCCGACAGTTCCTGCAGCGGTGCTCGCCCCGCTCCCCCTCAGGGGGCGCCTGCGTGGGATCCGGCGCCGCCCCCTCGGGACCCTCCACGGGCTGGGACTCAGCGGACGGCGCGGTCGATGGGTCGAACAGGAGTGCGCTCACAGAGCCGATTCTACCCCCCGGCCGGGCGCAGAGGGTCCGATCGTCGCGGCGGTGGGGGACCGCCCGGGACGATGTCCCGGCCTGTCGGTCGCAGATCGTCGTCGAGCTCGAGCTGCCAGTAGTAGCGGGTGAACGTCATCCCCGACCGGAACTCCCCGACGTGAGGTGCGACCTCCTCGCCGGCCGCCATCCGCACGATCAGCTCCGGGTAGCTGCGACCAGGCAGGGAGGCGTAGACGGGAGCCGGGAACGCGCCTCCGAAGCGGGTGTTCACGTCGGTGATCCCCACGCCGACCTCCGGGTCGCGGAAGACCTGGATCGTCGCCGGACCGCGGACGCCCAGGGCCTCCATCGTGCGCCTGCCCAGATCGATCAGCTCCTCGTCGTGGACCACCGCTCCCTTGATCGACTCGCCGCCACGCGACTCGAGCATCGTGCGGGGGATCGCGTTGAGGCAGCGACCGTGGAGGTCCCCGAGGCAGTCGACGGACAGCTCCGGACCCTCCATCGCCCGCTGGACCATCGTCGGCTCGTCGACGTAGTCGATGAAGAAGCGCGCCTGGGCGGGATCGTGGGCCAGATGGATCGAGCGCGCTCCCGACCCCCTTCGGGGCTTGACCATCACCGGGTATGAGAGAGCGTCGAGGTCCTCCTCCGGCAGCACGGTGGATGGCGAGGGCAGCTCGTGCCGCTGGAGCAGGAGGTGGGCCTCGTACTTGTCGTAGGTCGCCCTGGCGACCTCCGGGTTGGGGACGAGCGCAGGCAGGCGACCGTCGCGGTGGGCCTGCGCGAGCACCTCGATGTCGAGGTCGGTGAGGGGCAGCACGGCGCCGACCCCGTGTCGGTCGCAGAGGTCCTCGAGGGCGGGCACGTAGCCGGGGTCCTCGATCAGGGGAACGGCCGCGCGCACGTGGGCGGCGTACTGAGCGGGCGCCAGAGGCGCCGGGTCGGCGACCACCGTCCTCGTCAGGCGGGCGAAGCAGCTGACGATGTCGTAGCGCTTTCCGGCGCCGGTGAGCAGTATCGCCGGAGGACTCACAGCTTGCCCTCCCAGCCGCCTTCCCGCCCCTTGTACAGGCCCGAGCCCCCTGCGACCAGCGCCAGCGTCCGCCACACGATCCTGAGGTCCAGTGCGAGGGAGCGGTGCTCGATGTAGTAGAGGTCGAGCTCGATCCGCTCCGACCAGGGCAGGGAGGCGCGGCCGTTGACCTGCGCCCATCCGGTGATCCCCGGCTTGATCCGAAGGCGCCCCCGCTGGCGGTCGGTGTACTGAGCCACCTGCACCCCCAGCGTCGGCCGCGGCCCGATCAGCGACATCTCCCCCCGCAGGACGTTCACGAGGTTGGGGAGCTCGTCGAGTGAGGTCCTGCGCAGGAACGCCCCCACGCGTGTGATTCGGGCGTCGTGCGCATCGACGGCCAGCCCGGCGCCGATCGCCTCGGCACCGAAGACCATCGTCCGCAGTTTGAGCATGTCGAACGGGGCCCCGTTCAACCCGATCCGACGCTGCCGATAGATGGCCGGGCCGGGGGTCTCGATCCGGATCGCCAGCATCGCCAGCGCGATCACCGGCAGGCCGACCGCGAGAGCCGCCGCCGAGACCACGATGTCGAGGAATCGGCGGATCATCGCGCGGAGGATAGGCGTGATCGGCTCAGCGGGTGCCCTCGGCGGCCTCCCACGAGGCCTTGGTGCCGTGCCTCAGCCAGTCCCACAGCCCCGCCGCGGGGGATGCCGTGGTGAGGACGTAGTAGCGGGCGATCAGCAGGGGCCGGGCGCGCAGGGCGCCTCCGAGCAGCGCGGCTGCGAGCAGCGCCAGCTGCAACGCCAGGGTGACGACGTACAGGGGGCCCGCCCCGATCGCCACCAGCGCGATGTTCGCCGCGAGGGCGATCGCGTGCAGGCCGGGGGTGCAGTAGCGCAGGACCCGGTGGGAGAAGATCATGACCGCGTACCCGGGGGGGTAGCCGCGAGGGGAGAGCATCCCCCCGCGCAGGAGGATCGGCCAGGTGTGGCTCATCATCCGCCGCTTGCGGGCGAACTCGCCCGCAAGGGAGGGGACCATCTTCTCGGTGGCCCTGGCCGAGGGGACGTAGATCGCGCGCATCCCCCGCTTGACCATGTTGAAGGGGAGCGAGAGGTCGTGCCCCATGATCGGGTCGACGACCACGTATGAGTCTCTGGTGGTCGCATAGATCGCCCCGTTTCCGGCGGTGACCGAGCTCAGACGCGACTCGAGGGAGCGAACGGCGAGCTCGTAGCGCCAGTAGACCCCCTCCTGGTTTCCGCCCTCCGCCCCGGCGGCGCTCTGCACAAAGCGCACCTGGCCGCAGGCGTAGCCCACGCGGGGATCGGCGAAGGCTGTCACGAGAGCCCGCCCGGCGGAGGGCTCCCACAGGGCGTTGGCGTCGGAGAATGCGACGATCTCGCCCCGCGCTCTCTGCACCGCCGCGTCCTGGGCGCGGATCTTTCCACCGCGGGGCAACTCGAGCACGAGGTCGGCCCCGGCGGCCCTGGCGCGGGCGGCCGTCCCGTCCGCGCAGCCGTCGCATGCGACGATCACCTCGAGTCGCTCCCGGGGGTACTCCAGGGCGAGGGCGTTCGCCACCTTGGCCTCGATCACCGGCTCCTCGTCGTGAGCGGCGACGATCACCGAGAGCTGCGGCAGATCCTCCTGCGGCAACGGGGAGACCGGCTCGCCGCGCCGCCCGAGCAGCCGTGCGGCCAGGGCGAGCGCCATCGCATAGCCGAGCTGCGTCCACGCGATCAGCCCCCAGCAGACCCAGAAGGTGACCTCGAGCGCCGTCCTCATCGAGCGGGATCCTCCCGCAGGAGCCCTTCGTAGAGCTCGAGCGTGCTGCGAGCCACCGCCTCCCAGGAGTAGCGGGTCGCCGCCGCCGAGCGCGCGGCGTCCTGCATCCGTGAGCGCTCCTTGGAGTCCGCCAGGAGCTCCACCAGAGCTTCGCCCAGCGCCCGGCTGTCGCCGGCGGGGAACGTGCGGGCGGCGCCTGTGGCGGCGATCTCGGGGAAGCCGCCGACGTCGCTGAGCAGCAGCGGGCGGGCGAATGCGAGCGCCGTGAAGAGGACGCCCGACTGCTCGATCTCCCGGTAGGGGAGGACCACGAGATCGGCGCGTCTGAAGTACGCCGGGAGCTCGATGTCGGGGATGAACCGCGGCACGAAGCGAACGCCGGGCGGGGCGCTCGCCACCAGCGGCGTGATGTCCATCCTGGGCATCCCCGCGATCCACAGCTCGGCGTCCTCGATGCCCCGCCACGCCTCCAGCAGCAGGTCGATGCCCTTGTACGGGCGCATCAACCCGAAGCACAGGACCACCGGCCTGTCGGTCGAGAACGGCAGCGGGAGCTCATCGGCGCGCGGTTGCGCGAGGTGGGTGAGCACGCCGTGGGGGATCACGTGGACACGGGAGGGATCCACCCCGAGCTCCTCGGTCAGCCGCCGCGAGCCGTGCTCGGAATGGACGACGATCGCGTCGAAGCCATCGTACAGGCGGCGCTGGGCGGCGAGCTGTCCGGGCCGGGGCTCGCGTGGGAGGACATCGTGAGCGGTCAGCACCAGGGGACGCCGGGCGCCCGCGGGCGAGCGCCTCGACGGCAGCAGCCGCCGATCGAGCTGCTGGACGGCCAGCCACTGGAAGTGGACGACGTCGGCCGCACGGGCGGTCCGCCGGTAGCGGAGCATGTCGGGGACGTGCTCGGCCAGCCTCACCGCCCGCCGCATACGCGGCTTCCTCACCCGGGCGGCCACCCGATAGAAGTCCTCCCGCCGCCGGTACCCCCGCGCGGGTGGAACCGGGGCGTAGGCGAAGCGACTCGTGTGCAGCTCCACCTCCGCGCCCGCCGCGGCCAGGGCGGCGCAGAGGGCGTGGTCGTACGGAGGCGTGTAGGCAGGGGGATCGACGACGTGGACGCGCACTCGCACGGACAATAGGCGCGGGTGGGGGGAGAATGGGGCCGTGACAGACGTCGACCCCCACGGCGAGGCCGGTGGGCCCGGGCAGGAGATCGAGCTGAGCTTCTGCGTCGTGAACACCTCTCAGCGGGCTCTGCTGGTGCGGGGACTCGACGCGATCGCCCGCGAGCGGGAGACCCTGCCGTTCGCGACGGAGGTGCTCG
>DATFZP010000363.1:0-2881 GCA_035314405.1 Solirubrobacteraceae bacterium
GTCCTCCCCAGCGCATCCTCGCGCCCGGATGCCGTGTTCGCACGCGTCCGGTCCCAGACGGCCTTCGAGGAGACCGTCGACCAGCTCGGCACGGCGATCAAGCTGGGCCTCCTGGCCCCCGGCTCACGGCTGCCGGCGGAGCGTGACCTGTGCGAGCGGCTCGGGATCGCCCGCTCGACGCTTCGCCAGGCGCTGACCGCGCTCGGTCACAGCGGCCACGTCTACGCCACCCGGGGCCGTCACGGCGGGACGTTCGTCGCCGACCCCCAGCCGCCCGCGCACCCTCCCTCGCCGGAGATGCTCTCCCAGTGGCGTGAGACGTGCGACAGGCGGCTCGCTGTCGAGCTCGGTGTCGCCGTGCTCGCCGCCGACCGCGCCGAGAGCGCAGAGCTCGACGCTCTGGATGACGTCGCCCTCGCGCTCGAGGACGCCCTCGAGGACTTCCCCGCCTACCGTCAGGCCGATATCCGCCTGCACGTGGGTCTCGCCGAAGCCGCCCACTCGGCTTGCCTCGTGCGGGAGATGACCGAGGTGCAGGGGGCGATGACGGACCTGATCGCCCACATCGCCCACCCGCCCGAGGTGCTGACGTCCTCCAACGCCCAGCACCGCCGGCTGCTCGCGGCCGTCCGCGAGCGCGACGGGATGCGGGCGGCGAGGGTCATGACGGAGCACCTGAAGGGAACCGAGCACGTCCTCGCCGGACTGCTCCCCGGGGGCTGACGGCGCCGCTGGCCCGACGGCGGCCGCGGGGCGCGATCGCGCCAACCGCGGGCACTCCTGGCCGGCCGTCCCACCACGTTGCGGCGATTTGGTCCTGATGCTCTTGACATCCGTCCGTGGTCGAGCGTAATGTCACGAGTGAAGGGTCGAGGGCCAAACCATTTTCCCTTTCCTGAGGAGGCAGTCGATGAGCGCAGCGGGGAGTGTGAGCAGCGACGAGCAAAGGCTTGCCGAGCTCGGTTACAAGCAGGAGCTCAACCGAGGCTGGAGCGGGTTCTCGAACTTCGCGATCTCGTTCTCGATCATCTGCATCCTCGCCGGCTGCTTCACGACATACGGCCAGGCGCTGAAGAACGGCGGTCCGATCGCGATCTCGATCGCGTGGCCGCTGATCTGCATCATGATCATGACCGTCGCCGTGTCGATGTCCGAGCTTGCCTCCGCGTACCCGACCGCCGGCGGCATCTACTACTGGGCCTCGCGCCTGGGCGGACCTGGCTGGGGCTGGTTCACGGGCTGGTTCAACCTGATCGGACTGGTCGCGGTGGTGGCGTCGGTGATCTACGTGAGCGCGACCTTCCTGATCAACCTGCTCGGCCTCTATGAAGTCCACTTCATCTTCAACTTCGTCAAGGCGGCGGCGGGAACGAACGTCCACTACAGCGCCCATGTGAACTTCGCGCTGTTCGTCGTGATCGCGATCATCGCCGGGCTGATCAACGTGTTCTCGAGCCACCTCGTGGCGATGTTCTACAACGTGTCGGTCTGGTGGAACATCGTCGGGGTCCTGGCGATCGTCGTGATCCTCATCGCCGTGCCGTCCCACCACGCGAGCTTCTCCTACGTGTTCGGCCACAGGGCCAACGAATCGGGCTTCTCGGGAGGGGCGATCACGGGGGCCAAATTCTGGTTCTACGTGGTCCCGCTCGGGTTCCTGCTGACGATGTACACGATCACCGGCTACGACGCCTCGGCGCACGTCTCCGAGGAGACGCACGGCGCGGAAAAGTCCGCTGCGCAGGGAGTCTGGCGTTCGGTCTTCTACTCGGCGATCTTCGGCTGGATCGTGCTGCTGGCGATCACGTTCGCGATCCAGAAGAGCCACGAAAGCGAAATCCTCAAAGCCGGCTTCCCGGCGCTGGCGATATTCACCTCCGCGCTGAGCTCGGCCGGTGACAAGGCGGTCGTGCTGATCTCGACGGTCGGGCAGCTGTTCTGCGGGATGGCGTGCATAACGAGCGCCTCGCGCATGACGTTCGCGTTCTCGCGCGACGGCGCCGTCCCCGGGCACAACCTGTGGCGCCGCCTGGGCCCGAGCAAGACGCCCAACTGGGCGGTGTTCTTCGTGGTGGTGTTCGCCATCATCGTCACCATTCCCGCCTACTTCCCCAACCACCTCGGCACGCCGGTGGCGTTCCTCGCGGTCACCTCGATCTCCGTGATCGGGCTGTACATCGCGTACACGATCCCGGTGTACCTGCGCTGGCGCGCGGGCGACAGCTTCGTTACCGGGAGCTGGACGCTCGGGGCCAAATACAAATGGATCAACCCGATCGCGGTGGTGTGGGTGGCCCTCTGCGTGGTGATCTTCTGCCTGCCGTTCTCCCCAGAAGGCGTTCCCTGGGAAAGCTCGTTCAACTGGTCGGCGGTCAACTACGCTCCGATCGTGACGATCGGCACGATACTCGCCGTGACGATCTGGTACGCGACGTCGGCGAAACGGACGTTCAAGGGGCCGATCCGCACGATCGACGAGCTCGACGTCGAACAGTCGCTGCCGGCGATCGCCGAGGCCCCCTGACGGCGGCCGGCTCCCAGGCAGTGGTGTCTCACGCGCGCCGGGCGGGCTGAGCGCTGGGCGATCAGCTCGACGTCCTCGAGCCCGCCACGGAGCGCGTGCTCGTGTCGGTCCCGCGCGCCGGGGCCGGCGAGGTCGACGAGGCTGTGGCGGCGGCCCGCCGCGCCCTGCCCGCGTGGCGCTCGCTCGCACCGGGCGAGCGGGCGCGGCTGCTCCACGCACTCGCCGACGCCGTCGCGGCCCACCGCGAGGAGCTGGCGGTGCTGGAGGCGCGGAACGCAGGCAAGGCGATCGGCGACGCCCGCGGGGAGATGGGGATGGTGGCCGACACCTTCCGCTACTATGCCGGCGCCCCCGAGC
>DATFZP010000364.1:0-4661 GCA_035314405.1 Solirubrobacteraceae bacterium
AGGCCGGCGCGGAAGGAGCTCCGGGCGCGCCCGCGACGGTCGCGACCGTCCTGGTGCTGAAGTACAGGGCGTCGACCGCGTTCTCGTGCAGGGCGTCGATCGAGATCGCCGCCTCGATCAGGAGGGCGATGAGAAGCCCGGCGCCCGCCCGCACGAGCAGCCGCAGCGGGTCGTCCACGATGCGCGTGCCGTGGGGCCCGCGCGGAGGGCGGCCGCGGGCCGCGATGCAGAGCTCGGCGAGATCGGCCGCCACCAGTTCCGAGGGCGAGACGACCTGCACCGTGGGGGCCACGTGGCGCAGCTCGCGGGTGATCGTCCTGTCGAACATCGTCACCCACAGCGGGAGGTCGGGTCTGAGGTGCGCGCTGAGCAGCGTCAGGCGCAGGGCGAGCACGTCGTCTCGTGTCACCACCGCCACCGCCGCCCACCGCTCTTCGGCGAGGATCTCGGTGGTCTCGCTGTCGCTGAGGCCGCCGGCCGCCGTGACCGGAACGCCGTCCTGCTCGAGCCTGCGGACGAGAGCCGCGGCAAGCCCCTCGGGTTCGCCGAGGAGGAGCACCTCCCTGCCCTGCGGTGGGTTGGAGCCCTCCGTCACGGCCGCCCGCTAGCCCGCGGCCTCCCCGGCCAGCTTCACCTCCACCGCGAAGTCCTCCACGGGACGCCCCTCGAGCGCCCCGATCGAGCCGGCCTGCAGGAGGTCGTCCCGGCCCAGCTCGAGCGCCTGCAGTCGCTCGGGAGTGTCCTCGACGATCACCAGCTCGACAGGCGCACGCATCGGCCGGCGCGCCTCGGACTTGGCCTTGCGCACCTCCCGCAGAACGTCTGCGGTGACCGCCAGCGCCGTGTCCTGCATCGCCTCCTGCTCACCGCCGTGAGCCTCCTCGAGCTCCTCCGCCGCCGGCCAGGGCGCACGGTGGACGGAGCCCTCCTGCCACCAACCCCAGACCTCCTCGCACACGAACGGCAGGAAGGGGGCGAACAGCCGCTGGAACACCGACAGCGAGATACCCAGCGCCCGGCTGACCGCCGAGGCGACCGCGGGGTCGGGGTCGTAGCGCCTCCCCTTCACCAGCTCGAGGTAGAAGTCGCAGTACCACCAGAAGAAGGTCTCCGTGCGCTCCAGCGCGCGGGCGTAGTCGTAGGCCTCGAAGCTGCTCGTCGCCGCCGCCACGACGCCGGTGAGCCGGCCGAGGAGCGCCCGATCGAGGGGGTGCGCCAGACGCGGAGCCGGTGTCGGCAGGTCGGCGAGGGCGAACTTGGAGGCGTTCAGCAGCTTCACCGCCAGGCGCCGTCCCACCTTCATCTGCTGGGGGTCGAACGCGGTGTCGGTCCCCGGCCGCCCGCCGGCGGCCCAGTAGCGCACGGCATCGGCGCCGTACTCCTCGAGCAGGTGCATGGGCGTGACGACGTTGCCCTTCGACTTCGACATCTTCTTGCGGTCCGGGTCGAGCACCCATCCGGAGATCGCCGCGTCCCTCCACGGCAGGACGCCGTCGTCGAGCTGCGAGCGGAGGATCGTCGAGAACAGCCAGGTCCTGATGATGTCGTGCGCCTGGGGGCGGAGGTCCATCGGGAACACCTTCGCGAACAGCTCGGCGTCCTCGCCGGACCTGCCCACGATCTGAGGAGTCAGCGACGAGGTCGCCCACGTGTCCATCACGTCGGGGTCGCCGGCGAAGCCGCCCGGCTGTCCCCGCTGCTCGGGGAGGAAGCCGTCGGGGACGTCGGTCGAGGGGTCGACGGGCAGCCTTGCCTCCTCCGCGGGGATCGGCTGCTCATACAGGATCGCCCCGTCGGCGCCGATCGGATACCACACCGGGAACGGCACCCCGAAGAAGCGCTGGCGGCTGATGCACCAATCGCCGGTCAGCCCCTGCACCCAGTCCTCGTAACGGGCCCGCATGTACTCGGGGTGCCAGCGCAGCTCGCGGCCGCGGGCGATCAGCTCCTCGCGGTGCTCGAGCGTGTGGATGAACCACTGGCGGCTGGTGACGATCTCCACAGGCCGATCGCCCTTCTCGAAGAACTTCACCGCACGGGTCACCGGCTCGGGCGCGCCGACGAGATCGCCCGACTCCTGCAGCAGCTCGACCACCCTCCTGCGGGCCTGGTTGATCGTGCGGCCGCTGAGCTCTCCGTAGCTCGTCCTGGCACGCTCGGGATCCTCCGTCTCCCAGCCCGGGGCACCCCACGGGACCTCGACCATGCGGCCGTCGCTGCCTAGCACGGAGCGGACCGGCAGGCCCAGCTCCCTCCACCATGTTACGTCGGTGAGATCGCCGAACGTGCACACCATCACGAGCCCGGTCCCTTTGTCCGGCTCGACGAGCGGGTGGGTCATCACCGGCACCCTCGTCCCGAACAGCGGGGTCAGCACCTCGCCGTCCACGAGCGCGCGCTGGCGCTCGTCGTCCGGGTGGGCGAGCACGGCCACGCAGGCCGCGATCAGCTCGGGGCGGGTCGTCTCGATCAGCGCATCGGGGCCACCATCGACAGCGGCGAAGCGCACCCTGTGCATCGCCCCGGGTCGCTCGCGGTCCTCGAGCTCGGCCTGGGCGACGGCGGTCTGGAAGTCAACGTCCCACAGCGTGGGCGCCTCGAGCTGATAGGCCTGCCCGCGCGCCAGCAGCCCGAGGAACGAGCGCTGGGAGATCGTCTGGGCGAGCCTGCCGATGGTCGTGTAGGTCATCGACCAGTCGACCGACAGCCCGAGCGCCCGCCACAGCTCTTCGAACGCCCGCTCGTCGGTCTCGGTGAGCGCCAGGCACAGCTCGACGAAGTTCGGACGGGATACCGCCACCGGTTCCTTCTCGGAGGCCACCTCAGGCGGTGTGAAAGCGGGGTCATATGCGATCGAGGGATCGCACCGCACCCCGAAGTGGTTCTGCACCCGGCGCTCGGTCGGCAGCCCGTTGTCGTCCCAGCCCATCGGGTAGAAGACCTCGCGGCCGCGCATCCGCTGGAAGCGGGCGACCGTGTCGGTGTGGGTGAAGGAGAAGACGTGCCCGACGTGCAGCGAGCCGCTGACCGTCGGCGGAGGTGTGTCGATCGAGAACACCCGCTCCCGCGGGGCCGAGCGGTCGAAGCGGTAGACCCCGTCGCGCTCCCAGGCGGTGCTCCACTTCCGCTCGAGGCCGTCGAGCGTGGGGCGCTCGGGGACCCGCGGATTCACGCCCGGGGACGGGTCTCCCGCGCGGGTGTCGGTGTCGGATGGGGAGTCGGCGGGCAAGGCCGTTGATCGTATCCGCCGCCCGCTCACCGGTCCTGCCCGCAGCCACCGAGCCTCCGTCGGTGCCCTCGGCCGGCGATCCCGCTGCTAGCGGGTTTCGCGAAGAAATGTTTTGCAAACGCCCGTCGCCGATCGGGTATAAGATCGCATCAGGTTGGCACCGAGCGGAGCGGGAGGACGCGACGTGGGCAGCTTCACCAGCAAGGTTCTTGGAGTGGGGGCGGCGGTGATCATCGTGGGCGTCCTCATCGGCCTGTACGTGGCCGACTGGGCGACGAGCTTCCCCCCAACGGTCGCAGCCACGAGCGCACCCGCCGCCGTCGGGGGCGCCAGCCTCACGCTCCAGACGGATGCGGCCGTGGGCCAGAAGCTGAGCCCCGCCCACCCGGACTGGGTCTCCTACGTGGTCAGGAGCAAAGGCCAGTGGATCCGCAGCACGATCTACCAGGTCCCCGCCTACTCGGTCGTGCACGTGACGATCTACCAGTTCGACTCGCCCACGGGCCTGCGCAACCCGTTCCTCTCCCAGGTCCAGGGGACGATCGGCGGGACGATGACCGTGGACGGCAGGACGGTCAACTCGATCAACCCCGAAGAAGCCTCGCACACCTTCGCGGTGCCGGAAATGGGCGTGTTCGTGCCGCTGCCCGGGGTGCCGGAAGAAGCCAAGAATGCCTGCGAAGAAGGACCTTGTGAACCGTCCACGCAGGCCCACCGCACGATCACGTTCAGCTTCAGGACGGGCAAGAAGGGACGCTACCGCTGGCAGTGCTTCGTGCCCTGCGGCGCCGGCTACCTGTTCGGCAACGGGGGCCCGATGCAGACGCTCGGGTACATGGGCGGCTTCATCGACGTGGTCTAGCCGGCGATGAGCGCACCCAAACAAACCGAGATGAGCGAACCCAACCACGCGCGCCGGTTCACGATCCTGTGGCTGGTCGCGTGCCTGATCGGCGTGCCGATCGTGATCTGGGTGATCGGCCCCGAACTCGGGCCCGGCACCGGCACCGACCAGGCCGCCGGGCAGAGCACCGACGCGACGGTGCTCAGCGCCGTCGCCACCCCCGTGTTCCTGCTCGTGGTCGTCTACCTCGTCTACGCGGTGATCTTCTTCCGTCAGCCGAGCGACGGCGCGCTCGAAGGCCCCGCGGTGCGCGGCGACGCGAAAATCCAGACGACCTGGATCGCTGTCACCTCGGCGATCGTGCTCGCGGTCGCGATCTTCGGGACCGTCAGGCTCGAGGGCGCCTCCGGCGCCGGCTCGGGCAGCGGGCCGAATCCGCTGACGGTCCCGAGCGGGCCGAGGCTCCCCGTGCAGGTGATCGCCCAGCAGTGGGCCTTCACGTACCGCTATCCGACCTACGGCGGCGTCGAGACCCCCCATCTCGTCCTCCCGGTCAACACGACGATCGAACTGAACGTCACCTCGCTC
>DATFZP010000365.1:0-3997 GCA_035314405.1 Solirubrobacteraceae bacterium
TGGAACGAGCGCTCGCCCGCGAACGGTGCCTGCGGGGCGCGCGCCAGCTCTGCCAGCTCGGCCAGGAACCAGCGGTCGATGCTGGTCGCCTCGTGCGCGCGCTCCACGCTCACCCCGCGGCGCAGCAGCTCCAGGATCGTCTCGTAGCGGGCCGGGCCGGGCGTGACAAGGCTCTCCAGCAGGACCTCCTCGGAGACCCCCCCCAGGCTCGGCGGCTTGTCGAGCTCGCGCGAGCGCAGCGCCTTCGCGAACGCCTGCTGGAAGGTGCGCCCGATCGCCATCGCCTCGCCGACGGACTTCATGTGGGTCGTCAGGGTGGCGTCGGTGCCGGGGAACTTCTCGAAGGCGAAGCGGGGCCACTTCACGACGACGTAGTCGATCGTGGGCTCGAAGCAGGCCGGCGTGACCCCGGTGATGTCGTTGTCGATCTCGTCCAGGCGGTAGCCGACGGCGAGGCGGGCGGCGATCTTGGCGATCGGGAAGCCGGTCGCCTTGGAGGCGAGGGCCGAGGAGCGGGAGACGCGGGGGTTCATCTCGATCACGAGGATCTCCTCGGTGTCGGGATTGACGGCGAACTGCACGTTCGACCCTCCCGTCTCAACCCCGACCGCTCGGATCACCGCCAGCGCCTGGTCGCGAAGCCGCTGGTACAGGGCGTCGGTGAGGGTCTGCTGGGGAGCGACGGTGACCGAGTCCCCCGTGTGGACGCCCATTGGGTCGATGTTCTCGATCGAGCAGACGATCACGACGTTGTCGGCGTTGTCGCGCATCACCTCCAGCTCGAACTCGCCCCACCCGATCACCGACTGATCGAGCAGCACCTGCCCGATCGGCGAGATCTCGAGGCCCCCGGCGACGATGCGGCGGAACTCCTCGGGGGTGCGGGCGATCCCGCCGCCGCGGCCGCCGAGGGTGAAGGCGGGGCGCACGACGCACGGCAGGCCGAGCCCGGGCAGCGCCTGCTCCGCCTGCTCGAGGCTCGTCGCGATCGCGCTGATCGGCATGCGCAGGCCGGCGGCGTCCATCGCGGCGGCGAAGCGCTCGCGGTCCTCGGCGCAGGCGATCGCCTCGTAGTCGGCTCCGATCAGCTCCACCCCATAGCGCTCGAGCGTGCCGTCGTCGTGCAGCTCCTTGGAGAGGTTCAGCGCGGTCTGCCCCCCCAGCGTCCCCAACAGTGCATCCGGACGCTCGCGGGCGATCACCTTCGAGATGGGGCCCACCCCCAGCGGCTCGATGTAGGTGGCGTCCGCGAACTCCGGGTCGGTCATGATCGTGGCCGGGTTGGAGTTGACGAGGACTACCTCGTAGCCCTCCTCCCGCAGCACCTTGCATGCCTGCACGCCGGAGTAGTCGAACTCGGCGGCCTGGCCGATCACGATCGGGCCCGAGCCAAGGATCAGGATCTTGCGGATGTCGTTACGCCGCGGCAATTCGCTCGAGGAAGCGGTCGAACAGGTACAGGCTGTCGTGCGGGCCGGGCCCGGCCTCCGGGTGGTACTGGACCGTGCCGCCGGGAACATCGAGCAGCTCGAGCCCCTCGACGGTGCGGTCGTAGAGGTTCACGTGGGAGAGTGCCGCGGCGCCGAAGTCGGTCTCCCACCGCACCGGGTCATCGCCGTCGATCGTGCGCCTGCCGTCGGGGCCGAGCGCCGCGAAGCCATGGTTCTGGGAGGTGATCTCCACACGGCCGGTGTGCAGATCCCTGACCGGGTGGTTGGCCCCTCGGTGGCCGAAGGGCAGCTTGAACGTCTCGAGGCCCACCGCCCGGCACAGCAGCTGGTGGCCGAGGCAGATCCCCCACACGGGCTTGCGCCCGACGAGCGCCCTCACGGTCGCCGTGATGTAGGAGAGGGCGGCGGGGTCGCCGGGGCCGTTGGCGAGGAAGATCGCATCGGGATCGTCGGCCAGCAGCTCCTCGGGCGTGCTGATGCAGGGATGCAGGGTGACGATCGCGCCGCGGGCGAGCAGCTCGCGGACCATCGAGGTCTTGATGCCGGTGTCGATCACCGCGATCCGCGGGCCGTCTCCCTCGCCGAGACGGCTCGCCTGCGAGGGGGTGACGAGGCGAGCGAGGTCCTGGCCCGCCATCTGGGGCTCGACGTCGATCAGCTCCCGGGCCCGGTCGTGGGACATCTCGCCCGGGAACACCCCTCCCCGCATCGCCCCGGCCTCGCGGATGTGCTTGACCAGCGATCGGGTGTCGACCCCGCTGATCGCCTGCACGCCGCAGTCCGACAGCCAGTCCAGCCAGCCGCACTCGGCGCTCGGGGCGTCCTCGCGGTTGCTCGCCGCCCGCATGATCGCGGCCCGTGCCCAGGGGCGCTCGGACTCCATCGCCTGGGAGCTGGCGCCGTAGTTGCCGATGTGGGGGTAGGTGAAGGTGATCAGCTGGCCGGCAAAGGAGGGATCGCTGATCGACTCCTGGTAGCCGGACATCCCGGTGGTGAAGACGACCTCGCCGACGGCGTGGCCGGGAGCGCCGCAGAGCTCCCCGTCGAAACGGGTCCCGTCCTCCAGGAGCACGTAGCCGCTCGCTGACGGCATCTCAGATGATCAGCTTCTGGACGGCTTTGAACTCGGGTGTGCCGGCCCGCTCGAGCAGCTCGAACAGCACCGCCTCGACGCTCGAGACGACGGCCCCGGCCCGCTCCATCCGCTCCAGGCCCCGCTCGTGGTCGAGCTCGTGACGGGAGCCCACGGCGTCGGCGGGTACGTGTACCTCGACGCCGTCTTCGAGGAGGTCCTGGACGGTCTGGCTGACACACACGTGGGTCTCGATGCCGCAGACGATCGCCTGCTCGCGCCCCCCGAGGGTGAACCCCTCCGCGCGGGCCGCCGAGAAGACCGTCTTCTCGATCCGGCGCTCGTCCTGCAGGCCGACCTCCGGGACGGTGTCGCCGAGGCCCTTCGGGTACTGCTCGCTGGCGAGCGCGGGAAGCTCGAGGATGCGGGCCCCCGCCACGAGCTTGGAGCAGGCGGCGGCGACGGCGGGGAAGGAGTCGTAGGGACGGAATCCCTCCTGGACGTCCACGACGAGAAGCGCCGCCCGGTTGCGGTCGAGCAGGCTCACGACGCTCCCGCGAGGGCGAGCGTCCGACCGCGGAACGCGAGGGCTCCGGCGGCGACGGTGAGCACGACGCGGCCCCGCAGCGGGCGCCCGGCGAAGCAGCAGTTCTCCGAGCGGCTCTCCCAGCCGTGCTCGCCCGCGATCCACTCGGCGTCGAGGTCGACCACCGCGAGATCGGCGGGCTCCCCCGCGGCGATCACCGGGGCGGGAAGGCCGAACAGGGGCGCCCCGGCGCTCAGCCGCTCGACGAGCAGGCCGAGCTCGATCACCCCCGGCAGCACGAGGTGGGTGTAGAGGGCCGCGAAGGCGGTCTCCAGGCCGGTGGTCCCCATCGGGGCCTGCTCGAAGGGCACCTCCTTCTCGTCCCTTGCGTGGGGGGCGTGGTCGCTGGCCACACAGTCGATCGTGCCGCTGCGAAGGCCCTCGATCAGGGCCTGCCGGTCGGCCTCGGTCGCGAGCGGGGGGTGCATCTTCATGCGTGTGTCCATCCCCCTGACGTCCTGCTCGGTGAGCAGCAGGTGGTGCGGGGAGACCTCCGCGCTGAGACGCCAACCGCGGGCCTTCCCGTCGGCGACGGCGTCGACCGAGGCGGAGCAGCTGAGGTGCTGGAAGTGCACCCTCGCGTCCTCGTAGCCGGCGAGGGCGGCGTCGCGGGCGAGCATCGTGGACTCGCTGATGGTGGGGATCCCGGCGATCCCCAGGGCGGCGCTCACGGCCCCCTCGTGCATCGAGCCGCCGCGGGAGAGCGTCGGGTCCTCCTCGTGCAGCGCGATCACCCCGCCGCACAGTCGCTGGTACTGCAGGGCTCGGCGCAGCACTCCTGCGCTCTGCACGGGACGCCCGTCGTCGGTGAAGCCGAGGGCCCCCTCCTGCCGCAGCTCGGCCATCTCGGTGAGCTGCTCGCCCTCCAGGCCGCGGGTGATCGCGGCG
>DATFZP010000366.1:0-10059 GCA_035314405.1 Solirubrobacteraceae bacterium
CGTAGCGGTGCAGCGCCTGCTCGGCGCCCGCCACCACGCGCTCGTCGCCGGTCAGACCGAGGTAGTTGTTGGAGCCGAGCATGATCCGCTCGGCTCCCTCCATCTCCACGACCGGCATCGCCGGAGAGCTGAGCACGTGGAAGTAGGGCAGCACGTCGGCCGCCCGCGCCGCGGCCAGCACCGCGGCGCGGTCGTGGTCGCGAACCTTTGCGAAGACGTCGGTGGAGGTATGCATGTAGGGTGCCGCGGCAGTGTCAGTGGAAGTGAGAGCGGTCTCCGGTCGAACAGATCTCCAGCAGTTCGTCAACCTGCCCTTCCGGGTGCATGCTAACCACCCCCGGTGGGTGCCCCCGCTGAAGATCGAGCGCTACGTCTTCCTCACTCGCCGGCTGAACGCCTTCTTCACGCATGGCGAGGCCGAATACTTCCTGGCACGTCGCGACGGGCGCGTCCTCGGGCGGATCACCGCCCAGGTCAACCACGCGTTCAACGACCAGCAGAAGAAGAACTGGGGATGGTTCGGGTTCTTCGAGTCCTACGAGGACGACGAGGTGGCGGAGGCGCTGCTCGACGCCGCCGCCGGCTGGCTGCGGGGCCGTGGCTGCGAGCGGATGCTCGGCCCGGCCGACTTCGCGATGAACAACGAGAGCGGCATCCTGATCGAGGGCTTCGACCTGCGCCCGATGATCGTCCAGCCGTGGCACCCGCCCTACTACCAGCAGATGATCGAGCGGGCGGGGATGACCAAGGCGATGGACCTGCTGATGTGGAACCTGGAGATCTCCGACCGGGCGAAGGTGCTGCCGGTGATCTTCGAACTCGCCGAGAAGGTGCAGCGCGACCACGGCATCCGCGTGCGCAGGATGCGCCGGCTGCACCTGCGCAAGGAACTCGACTCATTCGCCGAGGTCTACAACTCGGCGTGGGCGAAGAACTGGGACTTCGTCCCCTACTCCAAGAAGGATCTCGACGCCCTGGCCCAGGAGATGCAGCTCGTCTTCGACAAGCATTGGGCGTTCATCGCCGAGCGCATCGACACCGGCGAGGTGGTGGGGATGGCGATGACCTTCCCCGACATCAACCAGGTGCTCGCGCGGATGAACGGGCGCCTGCTCCCGTTCGGCTGGTGGCACTTCGCCCGCAAGGGCAGGACGATCGACCGCGTGCGGGTCGGCTTCCTCGGCGTCAAGCCGGAGTACCAGCACACCGGGGTGGCCGCCAAGCTCTACGTCGAACACTTCGACGCCGCCGAAGTGCGCCCCCAGAAGGGCGGGGAGATGGGCTGGATCCTCGAGACGAACACCCCCATGAACCGCGGCATGGAAGCGATGGGCGGCCGCGTGGTCAAGCGATACAGGATCTACGAGCGGGTGCTTTAGAAGCGATCTGGGGCGGGCACTACACTTCGCCCGATGCTCGAGTCCTCGCAGCCGCCGTCCCGCGCCGAGGACGGACACGATCGGCCGGACAGCGGCGCGGGCGAGGTGATCGACGCCCTGCCCGTACCGGCGAGCGCGCCCGCAGGGGGTCGCGTCTCGCGCCTCTCCCGGGCGCTCCCCGGCGGGCGTACCCGCTCCGCCGGGGCTCTCGGCGCGGCCCAGGCGGCCGCCGTCGCCGCCGGCGGGTTCCTCGCGGGCGCCGCGCTCGTCGGGCTGGTCCGTCACCGCGAGCGCGGCTCCTCGACGCTGGCACGGGGCGTGGGCGTCGGGCGGTCGCTCGCCCGCGGGGGCGGCGCCGCGAAGACCCCGGAGGTCCTGCAGATCGTCGGCACCCGGTCGCTGCTGCTGGACGTCCACCTGCTCGCACCCCGCAACCCCGACGGCTAGGGAGGGGGGACCTTGAAGGACCTCGTCGAGGTCCGCACGGAGCTGCGGCCGGCCGGGCCCTTCCGCCTGCCTCGCCGGACCGGAGGCGACGGCATGCTCAGGCGACGGGGGGCGCGGCTCGAGCGGCTGCTCCACGACGGGGACGTGCCCGTTATCGTGAGGGTGGCCCAGCCGGCGGGCGACCGTGTGCTGCTCGCGGCGCGGGCCCCGACCCGCGCGGCGGCCCTGCACGGGATCGCCCGGATGCGCTTCGCGCTGGGCGTCGACGACGACCTCGGGGTCTTTCTGCGGCGTTTCTCCGGCGACCGGCTGATCGGCCGCTCGATCCGCTCGCGCCCGTGGCTGCGGGTGAGCCGCCGTCCCGACCCCTTCGAGGCGCTCGCCTGGGCGATCTGCCAGCAGCTGATCGAGTACGACCGGGCGGCCGCGATCGAGCGGCGCCTGCTGGCCGCGCTCGGCCGGCGGTGGGTCGACCGGGACGGTCTCGGAGGCGACCTCCGCGACCTCCCCCGCGCGACCGTCCTCGCCGGCATGGCGCCCTCGCGCCTGCAGTCCTTCGAGCTCGCCGGCTCACGTTCGCTCGCGCTCGTGCGCGCCGCCCGCGAGGTCGCGCGTGGGCGCATCGACCTCGGCGGGGCGGAGCACGAGGCGGGCTGGCGCAGACTGCGGGCGATCCCCGGGATCGGCCCCTGGACCGTGGAGATGCTCGCCCTCAAAGGCCAGGGCCGCCACGATCAGCTCCCCGCCGGGGACCTCGGCCTGCTGAAGGCGGTCGGCAGGCTGCTCAGCGGGGGCGATCCACGCGCCCGGGCGCAGGAGTCGCAGGTGCGGGAGCTGTTCGCCCCCTACGGCGAGTGGGCGGGGCTCGCCGCCACCCACCTGCTCACGCCGTAGCTCAGCGCCGGCGCCCGCCGCCCTCGCGGCGGTCGTCCCGCTGCACGAGCAGGGCGAACGTGGGGCAGGCCTGGACGGCCCGGATCGCATGTTCGACCTGGACGCCGGCGAGCGGGCTGCCGTCGATGATCGGGTACCCCCACTCGTCGAGCGAGACCTTCTCGGGCAGCAGCTCGGCGCACATCCCGTGTGCGTGGCAGGTGATCGGGTTGACGCGCACCCGCTGGCTCATGGCCGGGCCGCCCGCCTGCGTATCGTCTCCTCGCTCACCGGTCGGCGCGGCAGCGGCAGCTCGTTCGGGCGCCCGCAGGCCTCGCATGGGCCGTTGCGGGCGTGGTCGGCGAACTCCGCGTGGAAGGTCTCGAGCGAGCTGAGGACGAGGCCGGCCACCCCGTCGGGGTGCGCACACGCGCCACGGCGGGTGACGAGGTAGGCGAGCTCGTCGATCCGCTGGGAGGCACGAGCGCCGCCGATGCCCCCGGCGATCTCGGCGAGCGTCGTGGCGAGCGCGTCGAGGCCGTGCACGCAGGGCCCGCACTGGCGGGTGCTCTGGTCGGCGAGCCAGCGTGCGAGGCGGGCGCTTTCCGCCACCGGGCACGCCTGCTCGGAGAGCAGCAGGACCACGCCGGCCCCGAGCGACGCGCCGTGGGGGGCGAGGTGTTCGTTGGACAGGGCGACCCCCCGCAGCAGCTCGCCGCCGATCCAGGTTCCTCCGTAGCCGCCCATCAGGGCTCCGCGAACGCGCGTCGTCGTCCCCCCACCCGCTTCGATCACGGACGCCAGCGACGCCCCGTGCTCGATCTCGTAGACCCCTGGATGGGCGACCGGGCCGGACAGCGTGATCAGCGCGGACCCGGGCTGGCTCGGGAGTCCGAGCTGCCTGAACCAGCCAGGTCCGTGGCGGGCGATGAGGGCGACGTGGGCGAGCGTCTCGATGTTGTTGACCAGCGTGGGACGGCGCCTGACTCCCTGTTCGAAGGGCATCGGCGGCGTGAACAGGGGCTTGGCCGGACCGCCGCTGAGGTAGTTGACGAGCGCCGACTCCTGCCCGGCGACGTAGTGGCCGGGGACGCTCACGACGTGCACCTTGGAAGCGTCGTCGAGGCCCGCCGCCGCCCGTTCCTGCAGCGCCAGCGCGACGCCGTCGGCGCTGTGGCCGGCGAACTCGCAGGTGGCGAGGATCACCTCGTCGGCGCCGACGGCCTCGGCCGCGAGGACCGCGCCGTCGATGACGAGATGGGGGAGCATCTCCATCAGCGTGTGGTCCTTGAGGCTCGCCGGCTCGCCCTCCGCGCCGTTGGCCACGACGATCGCGCGCCCGCGGGCGCCGGCCACGGCCCGCATCTTCTTCGCCGTCGGGAAGGCCGCCCCGCCGCGACCGAGCAGGCCCGCCCGGTTGATCTCCTCGATCAGGGCACCCGCCTGCTCGCGTGGGCGCCAGCGGTTGCGCGGTCGCTGCAGGCGCGCGGGGAGGGGTCCGTGGGTGGCGAGATGCTCGGGGAGGGTCATCGCCCCCTGTTCGGTGATCCCGGCGAGCAACCGCGGAAGCGACGGGGCGCGCTCGTCGGCGGGCGCGGTCATGGCCGTCTCGGCGAGGGTGGCCGGCGATCCGCTCATCGCTGGCTCGCCGTTGCGCTGGAGGTGTGGGAGTGCCCGAGCAGCGAGGAGGGAGTGCCTGAGCGGCGCGCCCATTCGGAGCCGAGCGGCCCGCCGGGGAGCCACAGGATCAGGAACAGCGAGAAGGCGCCCGCCCCACCGATGGCCGCGCCGCGGCTGCGCAGGTTCTCCGGCCAGCCGCTGACGACCCTCGTCAGAACGGCCGCCAGCACGACGAGCAGGCAGGCGATGCTGAGGCCCAGCATCCACGTCGATTTGACGTCGCTGCCGGTGCCGAGGCCGTGCAGCAGGGCGATCGGCCAGCTCGCGTAGGTGAGCCAGTGGACCGCCCGCCAGGTGGCGAAGCCCATCCTCTGACGGAGCAGGCTCGTGATCGTGACGGCGAGCAGCAGGTCGAAGGAGACCGCCCCCAGCCCGAGCCAGAACGGCCGGTAGGAGCCGACGAACGGGATCACGGCGTCGACGAGCGAGATCGGGGCGAAGCTGTCGAGCACCGAGGTGAGGATGTGCAGGCACAGGAACACCATCGCCAGCAGCGACACGTTGCGGTGCACCCCGTCGACGATGAAGCGCGGCCAGCGGGGGGTGCTCCAGCGTTCCACGTCGGCCACGCCGAGGGCGATGGCGAGCGTCAGCAGGATCAGCGCGACGGCTCCCGTGGAGCGGGTGAGGTACCAGTAGATGCTGGGCCCCGTGCTCGCCAGCACGCTCATGCCGCGAGCCCCCCGACGCCCTCGGCGCCCGCCGGGCGCTCGTGGACCGTCGCCGCCCCCGTCTCGTGCGCGTCCTGCAGCGGCCAGCCGGCGACCGTGACGACTCCCCCGGCCGCGTCGACGAGCCGTGCCGGCAGCCCCTGCTCGGCGAGCCACTCGGGGGCGCCCTGGGCGCGCACGAGCGCCGCCGTGGTGGCGATGTTCGCGTCGGTGCAGTCGGCCGCCGCCACGCTGACGGTTCGCCAGGTCCCCTCCACGGGCTCCCCTGTGCGGGGATCGATGATGTGGTGCATCGTGCGCCCGCCGTGGCTCCAGCGGCGCACGGCCGTGCTCGAGGTGGCGATCGCGCCGGAGGCGATGCAGATCGTCTGCCCCGGGGCGGTGCAATCGCTGCGGTGATCGTCGGTGACCCGGATCAGCCATCCGCCGGCGGGCGCCTCGCCCGCGGTGGCGACGTCGCCACCGACGCTGACGAGCGCGCCGCAGGACCCCGCCTCGGCGGCGGCGGCGGCGGCGCGATCGGCGGCCCAGGCTTTGGCGGTGGCGCCGAGGTCGAGCTGGACGCCGGCCGGCACCCGGATCGAGCCCCGGTGGCGGTCGACGAGCACCCTGCGCCAGCCGGCGATCATCCTCGCGCTGAGGTCGGGGGGCCGCCGGGGCCGGACCGGCTCCTGCAGCTCTCCGGCGGGCGGGCTCAGCAGCTGCCAGTCACGGTCGTATCCGGCGATCTCGAGCGCCCGGCCGATCGTCGGGTCGACGTCGCCGTCGGTCAGCTCGGCGGCTCGCAGCGCCACCTGCACCGCCTCGAGCAGCAACGGGTCCGTCCTCAGCGATCGCCCGGCGCGGGCGTTCACGCGCGACAGCTCGGAGTCCTCCCGGAAGCGGCTGCAGGCACGATCGATCGCCGCCAGCTCACGCTCGACGGCGTCGCGCGCCTGACCGAGCCCGCGCGGGTCGCTCACCCGCAGCACCACGCCCGTGCCCAGCGCCTCCCATGACGCGGAGCCGGGCGTGGCGGATGCGGGCGACGCCGGGCGCATCTCAGGACCCCCCCGAGATCACCGGAGCGGAGGATTCCGCGGGGGGCGCGGATTCCTGGGCGGGTGCCGGAGTCGGTTCCTGTTTGGGCGCCGATTCCTGGGCCGGGGCGGGCGTCGATTCCTGCGAGGGCTGCTGGGATTCCTGTTTGGGCGCCGATTCCTGCGATGGCGCCTGCGTCGATTCCTGCGATGGCTGGGATTCGGGTTTGACAGTCGTTTCCCCTCCCGAGCCCGATTCGGAGCCCGCACGGGGCGCCTGGCCGGGCGCCGCGAGCGGGGCGTGGGTGGAGGCCACCGAGCCGGGAGCTCCCGCAGGGCGGGCGGCGGCCGTCGTCTTGACCGTCCTGCCCGGGAAGGCGTGGGCGGCGACCTCGGCGAAGACCGCCGTCAGCAGCACGCTGCCGGCGATCAGCCAGCGGTTGATGCGGCCGAGCTGGCGCAGGCCGGCGTCCCGGGTGTGGGTGGTGTGTCGACGTATCTCCATTGGCTAGTGGTGACCGTGGAACAGGGCGGCCCATTGGGTCCAAGCGGCGAACTGGGGTATCGAGACGATCGCGATCACGACCCCGGCGACGAGCGAGCCGGACAGCGCGATGACGCGGCCCGCACGGCCCGTCACGTCGCCGCTCAGCTCCCGCGACGGCCCGTAGTCGGCGCGCAGTGCCGGGGGGAGGCTGCGCAGGTGTGCGAGCACATGCAGCCCGGTGAACCCCACCCACACGATGAAGCTGACCTTGTGGATCGGAAGCAGCGTATCGCGCCAGCTCGGGCCGGCCAGCAGCAGGGCAACCCCGCTGGCCATCACCACGACGGTCGAGAGCACGACGATCGGGGCGATCGCCCGCAGCCCCGCCGCAGGCGGGCCCTTTCGCCGGTAGGCGGGGTCACCGGTGTAATAGCGGACGAACCGGTATCCGGTGCTCGCGAGCTTCAGGGCGATCGGCCCGAGCAGCAGCATCCCCACGAACAGATGGACCGAGATCAGCGGACGCATCCGCAGGATTGTCACCCCGATGACCGCCAGCAGCCCGATCAGCACGGCGCCGGTGGCAGATGTCAGCAGGTCGTTGCCGTAGGTCCCTCCCCCCAGCAGGCGGCTGGAGCGGGGCGGCGCCTCGTAGTGCCCGGCGGGGCGGGCAGGGCGATTTGCTTGGTCTACGGCCATGGACGGAGTGTGTTCATCTTGACTAAGGATCGGATAACCGCCCGGTGAGAAAGCTCATGGAATCCGGAGCAGGGAAAACGGGCGAGGCTGCGACGCCTATCCTTCGCCACATGGCATCCGCCGCTCAGCCGAGGCAGGGTGGGGCGCTCCCCGAGGGGGCCGACGGGGACGGGGTCGGCGACGGCCTGGCCGCCCCGCGGATCCTGATCGTCGAGGACGAGCCCGGGATCGTCGACTTCGTCACCCGCGGCCTGCAGGCCGCGGGCTTTCTGGTGCAGGCCGCGCTCGACGGGGAGGAGGGCGAGCGCCTCGCGCTCGCCGGAGGGTTCGACGCGATCGTGCTCGACCTGATGCTGCCCGGACGCAGCGGCCTGCAGATCCTCGCCTCGGTGCGGGGTGCAGCCCCGAGCGTGCCGGTGATCGTGCTGACGGCGCGGGGTGAGATCGAGGACCGGGTCGTGGGCCTGGAAGCAGGCGCCGTCGACTACCTCGTCAAGCCGTTCTCGATGGCCGAGCTCGTGGCGCGCGTGCGCGCGCAGCTGCGGGTGATCGCCGAGGCGTCCTCCAGCACCCTCAGCGAGGAGGACATCGAGGTCGATCTGCTGACGCGCAAGGTGCGCAGAGCCGGCAGGTCGGTGCCCCTGTCGACGACGGAGTTCGAGCTCCTCGTGTTCCTGCTCCGACACCGCGGCAGGGTCGTCTCCCGGGAGCAGATCCTGAGCTCGGTGTGGGGCTACGAACACGATCCGGCGACCAACGTGGTGGATGTCTACGTCGGCTACCTGCGACGCAAGCTCGGCACGCCCGAGAGCCCCGCCCCGATCTTCACGGTGCGAGCCGTCGGCTACCGCCTCGGCGGCGCCGCCTGAGAGCCGTGGCGGGGCTGGGCAGAGCTCTGCGCCCGGCCGGGCTGCGCTGGCGGCTGGCGGGGTGGGTCGCCGTCGTGATCCTGGTGTGCACGGGCGTGGCCTTCGTGGCCGTGTACCGGGGGACGGGCAGCGAGCTGCGCGGGCAGATCGACAGGGATCTTCGGGGGGACGCCCGCGATCTCAGCGCCGCCCTGTCGCGGGCGCCGGCCGAGTCGCCCAAGGCGCTCGCCGAACGGGCGACACGCTACGTGATCGACCAGCCCTTCAGCGCGAGCTCGACGCTGCTGTTCGCGCAGATCCCGGGGGCGGGCACCGCCACCAACCATCCCGAGCTGTTCAGGGCGCTTCCTCCTGACGAACACGAGACGGCGGCCGAACAGCGCCAGGAGAACCTCCTCTCCACGCGACTGCTGTCGGCCCCCTTGGGCTACTCGACGCTGGAGCTCGCCGACATCGGCAACGCGCGGCTGCTGAAGACCCGCGTGCGGGTTCGCGGCGGGGCAGCGGTCACCGTCGGCGTCGGCGAGACCCTCTCGACGGTGGCCAGCGCGCAGAGCGGGGTCGCCCGGGCATTCATCCTTGCCGGCATCCTGGCGCTGGCCGGGGCGCTGCTGGCGGCCTTCGTGATCGGCACGACGGTCTCCCGCCCCCTGCGGCGGATGGCCGGTGTCGCGGCCCGGGTCGACGCCGGCGACCTGCACCCGCGGATCCACGATCAGGAGGGCCAGAGCGAGGAGATCAAAGTGCTCGCCGACGCCTTCAACCACATGCTCGACCGCCTCACCGACGCGTTCGCCGGGCAGCGGGCGTTCGTCGCGGATGCCTCCCACGAGCTGCGCACGCCGCTGACAGTGATCCGGGGCCAGCTCGAGGTGCTGGCCTCCCACGATCACCCCTCCGGCGAGGAGGTGCGCCGCGTGGAGCGGCTCGTCCAGGCGGAGATCGCCAGGATCAGCCGGCTCGTCGACGACCTGCTGCTGCTGGCCAAGACCGAGCAGACGGAGTTCCTGAGGATCAAGTGGATCGACCTCCCCGCCTACGTCGAGGAGCTGTGGGACGGGATGAGCCTGCTCGCCGACCGGCGCTTCGAGCTGTCCGCGGTCCCCGCCGGGACCCTGCGGGCCGATCCGGACCGCCTCGCCCAGGCGATCCGCAACCTCGTCGGGAACGCGATCGACCACACCGCCCCGGGCGGCGGGCTCGTGCGGCTGGGCGTCGAGGCTCTGGCCGATGAACGTATCCGCTTCGTCGTGGAGGACGACGGCCCGGGCATCCCCCCGGACCAGCGGGATCGGGTGTTTCATCGCTTTCACCGCACGGACTCGGCCCGCAGCCGCGCCGCCGGGGGCACCGGCCTCGGCCTCGCGATCGTGCGTGCGATCGCCGAGGCCCACGATGGGACTGTCAGGGCCCTCGCCTCGCCCGAGGGAGGGGCGAGGATCGAGCTCGAGCTCCCCGGCTTCACCCCCGCCCACGACGTCTCCCACGGGCGACCTGCGGCCGAGGCGCTCGACGGCGAGCGGGCCGGCGCCGGTGCCGTCTCCGCCGGGGGCCCCGCGCGCGGCCCGGGCTGATCTCGAGCGCCGGCAGGACGCGGCGAGCGGACTAGGGCACGAGCACGGCCGCGCCGGTGAAGCGCCCCATGCGCAGATCCTGCAGCGCGGCGGCGGCCTGCTCGAGGGGGTAGGTGGTGACGCGGGTGTGCACAGGGACCCGGGGTGCGAGTGCCAGCATCTCCTCGCCGTCGCGGCGGGTGAGGTTGGCGACGGAGCGCACGACCCGCTCCTCCCACAGGCTGCTGTAGGGGAAGGAGGGGATGTCGCTCATGTAGATCCCGCCGCACACGACGCTGCCCCCGGGCGCCACCGCGTCGAGCGCGATCGGCACGAGTGCCCCGACCGGGGCGAAGATGATCGCGGCGTCGAGCGGCTCGGG
>DATFZP010000367.1:0-2768 GCA_035314405.1 Solirubrobacteraceae bacterium
CTCGGCGGAGAGGGGGCGTCCTGCGCGCAGGCGTCGAACGCCACGGCAGGGGTCGCCGCGAGGGTGGTCCTTCCCCCCGACCTGCAGCGGCTCGAGCACGAAATGCTCTCGCTGCAGCTGACCAGCGAGCGCTTCTCGGCCAGCGTCAGCGTGTCGGCGACGGGAGGGCCGAGCGGACCGTTCGGAGAATTCGGCGCGATCAAGCCCTCCAGCCTCGAGGGCCGGCTCGCGCAGGCGGCGAGCCCCTTCGGCGGGCTCGCGCACGCCGCGAGCTCCGACGCTCCTCTCGCGCGCACCGCAACCACCGAGGCGTTGATCACGGTCACTGGTGAAGAGAGCTTCGCTCCGGTGGCGGCCAACGTCCAGGTGAGCATCCTCGGCCTCGACGTCAAGGAGGTCCTGATCGGCACGACCCTGTATGCGGAAGAGCCGTTCATCGCGAGCGTGGACGGTGGGCGGCCGTGGGTGGAAGAGCCCGACCAGCATCTCGAACAGGCCGTGGGCGTCGAACTCGGGACGCTCGGCGGTCAGCCGGGCAGCGGGGCGACGCAGGCGTTCGGGGGGCTCATAGAACAGGTCAACGGTGCGCGCAACATCCGGGAGCTCGGCCCGAGGACGGTCGACGGGCTGCCCACCACGGAGTTCGTGGCGACGGAGGACCCGGCCGACTCGCACAATCTCTCGAGGACCCAGAGGCGTGAACTGCACAAGCTCCTGCTCCCGAAGGCGAGCCTGGAAGTGTTCATCGCCGAAGACGGCCTGCCGGTCCGCGCCCTGCTGCGGCTGTTCGTTCGCGAAAAGCACCCCAGCCACCACGCCGAGCTGATCAGCCAGACGGACGTCCTCGCCGTCAACGTGCCCGTCGTCGTCGCCCCCCCGCCGCCCGACGAGACGATCACCCAGGCGCAGCTCGACCGGCTGCTGGCCCCCAAGCCCCCGCCCCACAAGAAGAAAAAGCGGGGTTAGGATGGCGGCTGTGGCCGCACAGCACGTTCTCTACGAGGTGGCCGAGGGCGGGGTGGCGGGGATCACCCTCAACGACCCCGACACCCGCAACGCGCTCTCCGCGGAGATGCTCGCGGGCCTGATCGAGGCCTTCGAGAGGGCCCGGGAGCAGGAGGAGGTGCGCTGCGTCGTGCTCGCGTCCTCCAACGAGAGGACGTTCTCCTCGGGGGCCAACCTCGGGGGGTTCGCGGCGGGCGAGGCGCTCGTGCACAAGCACTTCGGCTCGGAGCGGTTCGTGGGCCTGTTCGAGCTGATCGGGGAGCTCGGCAAGCCGACCCTCTGCGCGGCGCGGGGCCACGTGCTCGCGGGCGCGCTCGGGATCGCCCTCGCGTGCGATCTGATCGTCGCCTCCGAGGATGCGACGTTCGGCACCCCGGAGATCAACGTCGGCGCCTTCCCGTTCATGATCATGGCGCTGATCTACCGCAACGTCCCCCGCAAGAAGGCCAACGAGATGCTGCTTCTCGGCGAGCGCTGGAGCGCCCAGGAGGCGCTCGCGGCGGGGATCGTCAACCGGGTCGTCCCGGCCGCCGAGTTCGACGGGGCGGTCGCCGACTGGGCGGGGAGGCTCGCCGGGAAGTCGCCGGTGATCATGCGCCTCGGCAAGCAGGCGATGCGCCGCCAGATGGACATGCCCCTCGACGATGCACTCGACTACCTCCGTGCCCAGCTTACCCTCGCGATGTCCACCGAGGACATAGTGGAGGGGGTGACCGCCTTCTTCGAGAAGCGCGAACCCGAGTGGAAAGGCCGCTGAGGGCAAAGTAAGCAGTAGCACCCTCTACTTCCCACGGGGTGAAGATCAGGTTAGGATGGCCGGCGTGGCCGTCTCATCCTCCCAGTCAAGCCTCCTGCGCCCCCTCGTGGAGGACCTCGAAGAGCGCCGCGCGCGGATCCGGCTGGGGGGAGGGGAGGAGAAGATCGCCCGGCAGCACTCCCAGGAGAAGCTGACGGCCCGCGAGCGACTCGCGCTGCTGATCGACGAGGGCACCTTCGTGGAGCTCGGCATCCACGGCAGGCCCCACTTCTCCCAGCGTGCCCTGGAGGGGAAAGATGCGCCGGCCGACGGCGTCATCACCGGCTACGGCAAGGTGGACGGCCGGCTGGTGGCCGTGTGCGCTTACGACTTCACGGTGATGGCGGGGTCGATGGGGATGACGGGCGAGCTCAAGGTGGGACGCCTGCGGGAGCTCGCCCTGACCAAGCGGATCCCGTTCATCTGGCTGCTCGACTCCGCGGGAGCGCGGATCCAGGAGGCCGTCGGCTCGCTGTTCGCGGGCTCCGGGCACCTCTTCCGGGAGGAGGTGGTGATGAGCGGGGTGATCCCCCAGATCGCCGCCCTGATGGGTCCCTGCGCCGCCGGCACCGCCTACATCCCTGGGCTCGCCGACTTCGTGCCGATGGTCAAGGGCCGCGGCTCGATGGCGCTGGCGGGGCCGCACCTGGTGAGGGCGGCGGTGGGCGAGGACGTCAGCCAGGAGGAGCTCGGGGGCTCGCGGGTGCACTGCCGCAAGTCGGGCGTCGGCGACATGGAGGTGGACAGCGACGAGGAGTGCATCGATCGGATCAAGCAATACCTGTCGTACATGCCCCAGAACTGCGAGGCAAAGCCCCCGTTCGTCGCGAGCGAGGATCCGATCGACCGCTCCGAGGAGGAGCTGCTCGACGTGCTGCCGGAATCCAACCGCAAGCCCTACGACATGTATGAGGTGATCCGCCGGATCGCGGACGACGGCTTCCACTTCGACATGAAGCCCCAGTGG
>DATFZP010000368.1:0-2413 GCA_035314405.1 Solirubrobacteraceae bacterium
TCGGGGCGGTCACCGGGGCGAGGTGCGCCGGCGTGGCGGGCCGGGCGGCGGGGGCCGGGGTGGCGCGCTCGCCGGCGAGGACTCCTCCCGTGTTCTCGGCGAGAGCGCTCGGCGCAAGCAGGGCGGCGACGGTCAGGCTGCACACGACCGCACCGGGGACACGCAACGTCAAAACTCGACCTCTTTCGTGGGCCTGCGGGGTTAGCTGACGGGCTAGCGCTGAAAGAGCCTGCGCTTTCCACGGTTTGTCCCGTGGAATTAGCCCCGACTTCTCGGGTCCCCCGTTCCTTGACATCTGGTCAAGGACTCGGCATTCGAGGGGGCACGCTAGCAAACTGCAACGACGGTTGCACGCGTTGCAGCGTTTTTCTCACGTTTTACCCGCAAATCGGGCGTTTCTCAGGCGCCGCCGGTGGATGCCCGCAGGCACGGAGAGGGGAGTCGGGACGTCTGGGGCTCCACTCGCGGGTGGGCCTGACGGGGCCGGAGGGGCGCGGATCGCGTTCCGGCACGGGCGCTACTGTGCCTCCATGTCCGCGGCCCGGGGTCCACGCCTGCTCGCAGCGCTCGCCCTGGCGAGCTGCGTGGGCGTCTCGGCGTGCGGCAAGAGCGCCTCCCAGCGCCAGTCGCCCGAGGGGTCCTTCAGCAAGCTCGCTCCAGTCGCCCAACAGGGGGCGGTGAGCCTGTCCACACGCAACACCACCCGCCTCGGTGGCGTGGACGTCGCCGAGGACGCGGCCGCCGTGGCGCGGACCGTGTACCCCGGGCTGACGGCCGAAACCCGCCCGCGGGCGGTGGTGCTCGCGTCCGAGGCGGACTGGACGGCGGCGCTGGCTGCATCCGTCCTGGCGAGCTCCCCCATCGGCGCCCCCCTCCTCTACAGCGAAGGGGAAACCCTTCCGGAAGTGACCCGTAGGACGCTCGAAGCCGTGCGTCCGACGGGCCTGTCCGGGCTCGGTGGCGCCCAGGTGATCCAGGTGGGCACCAACGCGACCGTGGGGGGCCTGACGGTCCATGCCGTCCCCGTCGGGGAACCCGCGGAGACGGCGGCCGCGATCGAGCGGCTGCTCGTCGCCGCCGCCGGAGGGACGAGTCCCCACCGGGTGATCGTGCTCGCCGCCAACGCCCCCCGGGCGATGCAGATGCCGGCGGCGGGCCTCGCCGCGCAGAGCGGGGCCCCGATCCTGTTCGTCACGCGCAGCCGGGTGCCGATCGCCACGGCCGGGGTGCTCGCGAGCCTGCACCGGCCCTCGATCTACGTGGTCGGAGCGGCCTCGGTGGGGGCCCGCACGCTGGGCGACCTGCGGCGCTTCGGCCCCGTCGCGACGGTCTCGGAAGGGACGCCAGCAGGCACCGACCCCGCGTCCGCGAACGCGATCGCCGTGTCCCGCTTCACCGACGGGGTGTTCGGCTGGGGCGTCAAACAGCCCGGCCACGGCCTCGCGTTCGCCAACTCCTCCCGCCCCCTCGACGCGCCGGCGGCGGCCCCGCTGTCGGCCAGCGGCGACTACGCCCCCCTGCTGTTGCTGGAAGCGGCCGACCAGGTGCCGCCGGCGCTTGCGGCCTACCTCGTGGACATCCAGCCGGGGTACACCTCCGCCTACCAGTTCGGGCCGGCACGGAGCGCCTACAATCACGGCTGGCTGATCGGCGACGAAGCGGCGATCTCGGCTGTCACCCAGGCCGAACTCGACTCGCTGCTGGAGACCACCCCCAGGGTGCCCTCCGCAGAAGAAGCCTCAGTCGCGCAATCGGAATGATCGACCCGAAGGGACCACGTTGAGCCAGGCCGAGGACCCCCGCCGCGAGCAGCGCAGGGACGCCGCGGGCGAGGTCACGGTCGAGGACGTCCGCCGGCTGATGGGGGCCTCGACCCCCCACTTCGCCCTGCAGCTGCGCAACCGGATCGCGAAACTGATCGCCGGCCTGCCCCCGGGGCACCCGGCCCGGGTGGAAGGCGAACGGGAGATCGCCCGGCTGGAGCGACTCGGATTCGAGGGGGAGACTCGCGGCGAGGGAGCCGCGGAGGGCGAGCGCCCGCTGCCCTCTCTCAGCCTCTCCCCCGGCCCCTCGGGGGCGTAGGGCCCGCGGGCAGGCCCGCCCCCGGACGCGGGAGCCCTCACCGCCGACCCATGGAGACGCGCTCGCGACGGGCGTCGAGGAAGCGGGCGCGGAGGAGTTTGAACAGGAACGCGAACAGGGGGATGTCGATCGCGAGCAGCGCGACCTTCAGCCACGTGGGAACGGGGGTGATGAAGGCGGCCAGGGTGAACCCGACGGCGGTGTCGAAGGCGACGGTGGGCAGCAGGGCGAGAATGATCGTGTGGGAGCGATACCCGCTCAGATGCTCGCGGAGGGTCACCTCGACCGTGCCGATGGCCACCGCCACGACGCCGACGATCAGGACCGGGCC